>JAFAHT010000021.1 GCA_019237095.1 Planctomycetaceae bacterium | reverse complement strand
CTGTCCCGACGCACAGCTGGTCCTGAAGCTCGTCGACCACCAAACGCCGGCGCCACCCGGGGGAGGATGCCATGATGTAGTGACTAATTGAAAATCCGACCCTTATGCCGCAAGGGGTTACGTCGGGTTACCCCAAACATAGGCTAGCGCGTCGCCACGCGACGCACCCTGCATGACCACCGCGCCCATTGAACATCGCTCGTTCAGGGCTGGAAACAGGGACGCAGCTACTTATTGATACTAGCTGCGTCCCTGTTTCTGCTCATCGGCTAGACCGGCGATTTGGAACTACTGAGTCTCGTGTCGAGCCGATTCCTTCCAAACCGCCAAGCCGACCCTGGTTTAGCGCGATTCCCGTTCGCGCGCCTCCCATCCCATCCACAAAATCGCTCAAGTCGGCACAGGCGGCCGTCCGATATAACCGGTAAGCTCGCGCACCACAGTGGGATGGATCGGACCGGTTGACGAGCGCGGGAGGTGTAGGAATGACACACGTCCATTCCCTCCGTTTTGAGACTCTTGAAGCACGGCAGTTGCTGTCGATGACACACGTCGCCGTGGCGCATGCCGCGCGCGCGGCTGCGCCCCCATTCGTCCTCAACGGTACGCTCACCCTCGACAACAACCCCGACGCGTCTTCCACGATCAGGAACGGCGAGGGCTTCATGACCACGTCAGTCCCGGTCGCCGGGCAGCTCGGCACGCTGGGGCAGGTCCACGGCATCTGGGAGGAGACCGTGGGCCCTCACGGAGATTATGTGGTGGCGCCCGATGAGCTAATCCTCCGTGACTCGAAGGGATCGTTCGTCGTCGCGTTCACGCAACCAGGGCACACAAAAGCGCCCGGCGGCGTCAGCTATGAATGCGCCCAGGTGGTCTTGGGCGGCACTGGAGCCTATGCCAGGGCGTCGGAGAGGGGATCGATCGAGGTGACCACCAACGCGGCCCGGACGCAAGTCGTTAGCCTGACTCTACAGACTCGGAATACGTGATCCGAGGTCTGCGGTACCAGGAAGTGTTCAACGAACTATCTCTGCCGGTAGCCGGTTCGGGCAGGGTTCACGAGACCTTGTCCGAACCAGCGCAACGAATCCGATAGGAAAGAAAACTCGCGTCAACTGCAACTTTGCAGCATGCCAGTCGGGGCCGCCCGTGGTGCTTCGGCCCGTGTCTGCCTGTCGCTCGCTCTCTTGTCTGAGGCTGGTCCGCCGAGTAAGATTTCTGTAGGAATCGTTACTCCAGTCCAGGCGGAACACACAGTGAACCTTACACCGGCCGCTCAGAAGTTCGTGCTTCACTGGGGCGAGATGGGCCAGGCCTGGGGCATCAATCGAACCATGGCCCAGGTTCATGCCTTGCTGTTTGTCGCGCCGAGCCCGCTCGATGCCGAGGAAATCAGCAGGCTTCTGGATGTGAGCCGATCGAACGTCTCGACCAGTCTGCGTGAGCTCATCACCTGGGGCGTGGTCCGCCGGGTGCATATCATCGGTGATCGGCGCGACCGCTTCGAGGCTTTGAAGGACGTGATGGAGACGTTTCGTGTCATCATGGCGGAACGCAAGCGGCGCGAGATGGACCCCACCATTGCGCTCCTGGAAAACTGTGTGCGCGAAGCCAAGGCCGGTGATGATTCCGAAGAGTACACGCGGGAACAACTCAACAAGATGCTGGATTTCACCCGGATGGTGACGACCTGGTACGGTCATATCGACAATCTCTCGACACCCGCGCTCTTGCGCCTGTTCAAGGGCGGAGCGATGCTGGCCAAGCTGTTCACCCGCGGGAAGTCGCGTACTCCCGTGGCGGAGAGCGATACCGCCGAGGCGGGTGTCGTCACGAGTTGACGACGAGCGACCGGCCCGCGATTGGCCGATCGCCACCCAAGGCCTCGGCCTCGAGCGTCTCGAGGTTGCCGCTCACGAGCGGACTCGGCGTGACCGCGATGGTGATGATCCAGGGCGGGCCGACAAAGCGACGGACCTGGGCCTGCCACTGCTTGAGCAAGGCAGTCCGACGCGCATGGTCAATCCGGGCGGAGGGATCGAACGAGAGTGGTTCACGCCGCGGGGTCGTGGCCGCCGGTTGGCGCGCTGGATCAACCTTGCCCGCGCGTCGGATCAGCTCGTTCGCCTGGGTCATGCGCCGGATCAGCTCGCGGTCCTGCGCCAGATCGGCGTACCGCTCAATCAGCGCATCTCTGGCCGTGTACGCCCCGGATGCTGACCCGTTCGCGATCACCAGATCCATGGCGGATTTTCAAGCGGATTCTGACCGACCTTTATTCCAGGGATCGAACGCGAATATTCCGGAATGCCACCGGCCCGTGATCGGCCTGCAGGAGCAGGGGACCGCGGCGGACTTCGGGCAGCCTCCAGGCATGGCCGGTAGGTGACCGCAGCTCCAGGTTTTCCTGGACGAGTTGCCCGTTGAGGACAACCTTCTCGAACCGGGCGTTGGCTTCCTTTTTTCCGGACCGATCGAACCGTGGGGCCTTGAAGATCAGGTCAAGTGGTCCAGTTTTAGGGGTCCACCTCACGAAATGAACCTGAAGATCATTCCATGTAACGGTAGCAGGCTAGTGCAGAAGCTGTAACGATGATGAAACGCAGGGTGACACACCGTCTCGTACTCGCTGATCCAGTTATGGCCGTTGCCACCATACTCCTGCGCGTCGCTGTCGATAACCTTGTAGTATCTCCCCGCGAAGGGTACTCCCAGGCGGAACTCCGGAAAGTGTTCTCGCGACAAGTTGAGCAAATACACCATGGAGTCCCTGTAGTGCCGGTCATAACGAACAAAGGCGAGGATGTTCTGCCGGTGGTTCTGGCACTCGATCCACTCGAAGCCATTGGGCAGGTTGTCCCCCTCGTGCATTGCCGGAATGTAGTTGTACACTTCGTTGAGCCGCTTGACGAACCACTGCAGCGAGCCATGCAGATGATCCCAGGTGGACGCCCAGGGCAAAGGCTCCTCCGCATTCCACTCGTTCTTCTGGCCGAACTCCTGGCCCATGAAAATGAGTTTCTTCTGCGGGTAGCCGAACTGGAGCAGATAAAGTAGCCGGACGTTTGCGAATTTCTCGAACTCGCTCAGGTCTTCCGTCTTGTTGACCATGGTACGCTTCATGTGCACGACCTCGTCGTGCCCCAGGGGCAGGAGGAAGTTCTCGGTGTGGTGGTACAGCATCGGAAACGTCACCTCGTTGTAGACGGCGCTTCGCTGGCCCACGGGAGCGCGAAAGAACTTCATCATGTGCGACATGCAGCCGAGGTCCCACTTGAAGTCGAAGCCGTGACCGCCGTGCTCCACGGGCCGGGTGACGCCGCTGGCGATGGTCGAGTCCTCGGCGATGAGGATGGTCTCGGAATGCTCCTCCTTCACCGCATGGCACATCGACTGCATGAAGCGAAACCCCTCCGGGTTGTGACAGTTGCCGTGGGTTTGCAGGAAAGCCTTGTACTTTTCCTCCGTAGGGAACTCGTAGTAGTGAAACTGCCCGGCCGCATCGAAGCGAAAGCCGTCGATGTAGAATTCCTCGATCCAGTGAAAAAGGCACGAGATCAGGAAACTCTTCACCTCATTGCGCGCGAAGTCGAAGTAATAGGTGCCCCAGGGTGTGCACTTCCGGTCGGGAATGGGGCACTCGAAGAGGTGACTGTCGTTGTCGTAGCCGGCCAGGCCGGTTGCATCCTTGGGAAAGTGGACCAGCACCAGATCGAGGATGACCCCGATTCCCTCGCGGTGAAAGGCGTCGATGAGCTGCTTGAAGTCAGTGGGCGTTCCCAGTCGCGAGGTGGGGGCAAAGAAGCCGATCGCCTGGTAGCCCCATGAGGGGACGTAGGGGTGCTCGAGGATCCCCATCAGTTCGACATGCGTGTACCCCATGTACTTGACGTAGGGGACCAGTTCGTCGATCAGCTCCAGATAGGTGAGCGGTCGGCCATCCTTGAAGCGCCACGACAGGGGATGGACCTCATAGATGTTGAGCGGTCCGCCAAACTTGTCCGGGAGCGGGACCTTGGGGTATTTGAACTCGTAGTACGTCTCGCCAAAGATCGGCGTGCGATTGACGTCGTTTTGCAGCGACCGAGCAAACGGATCGACGCGAAACTCCCAGCACCCTCCCGGTTTCTGCACGGCGAACTTGTAGTGGAACCCATGGTGAAGGCCGGGGACGAAGCGCTCCCAGACCCCGGTATTCCCCCGCCGCTCCATGGCGTGCGCGTGGATGTTCCAGTCATTGAAGCTGCCCACGACGGCGACGTGCTGCGCGTTGGGGGCCCAGACCGCGAAGCGAACTCCTCCCTCGGCAAGGTGCGCACCGAGGAACCGATGGGCCCGGCGATGCTCTCCCATGTTGAAGAGATAGATGTCGAACTCGGGAAGGGACCGGAGCCGGGAAGGGTCCGGTGGCGGCTCTCCGTGTACCGGACCGCGACTGATCACGGCCTCGTCGGTCACCTCGGCCTGCACGTGGTCCGGTGGCGGCTCTCCGTTTCCCGGACGTCGACCGGTCCTTTGCTGGGTCGGCGTCGCATGCGAGGTCAATTCCGAGTCAATCTGAAGCTGAGTCTGAAACATGGTTGAGCATCCCGTGGAGGGCAACGAGGTCATTTCGGAGCAGTCGGTCCTCACAGAGCAGCAGCAGGCAGCGCTTGGTGAAGGCGCTGTCGCCGCGGATCTTGTCGATCAAGAACTCCTTGATCATTTCGTCGTCAATCTTCTTCTGCGCGTAGTTCGCTTCGACCTCTTCCTTGGTCCGATGCAGGTACGGCTCAAGGTAGGTCAGCTCGTCCTCGAAAATGGTCTCATGGCTGACCCATTCCCATTCGACGCGCTGCAGCCAGATCCGCTCGTCGCGGTAAATTGAGTTGATGTTGATCGTGCAATCATCGGTGACATAGTAGCGCGTAAAAGGATCTTCATACATCGCGCCGTGCGTCGCGTTGGGCAGGGTGACGTGGTTGCCGGAGAACGTGCGGATGTTGGCGCAGGCGTTTGGCGTAGTCCGGTAGGCGATGGAGAGCCGCAGATAGAGGTTCTCCTTGGCGTACTTATCCTTGCGGGGCAGGAGGTCCCTGAAGCACAGCGCCGGTCCCGCGTCCCAGATCTCGATCAGGTCCTGGTCCGGATCATGGTACCAGTTGGGGCCATAGATAGCGGCCGCTGCGGCGTGCACCCAACCGCTCTGACCTAGCACATCGGTCTCCTCCTTGACCACGGGACGGGGAATCACCGTCCTTCTGACCCTGGGAAAGAACTCTCGACGAACCGGAGTCATGTGTTTACCTTATGTACCTCCTCGAGGGGTGTTGGCCACCAACCGCTGGAATCGAATCGCTGCGGCGAACAGATGGCTTCGAGTAACAGACGTCCACCGCCTCAGCGACAGTGATCCTTCGAGACATATTTCAACCGAAGACACGACCCGCGAGCAACAAGAAAAACCCTGACCGTCACTGATTTTGGGGGTGTAGCAGGGCGAATAAGATGCCACAGGGCGGATACGGTGTCAAGGGCGGATACGGTGTCGGGAACCCATTTCGCGCACATGGATGCAAGAGAGTCGTTTTTTCGCTTCCCGACACCTTTTTCCTCAGCGTGCGTGCATCCAGCATGCCATTGACGCGGTGGCTGTCGAAGACATCTGCCTGGCAACCACGCCACGAGGTTCTTGACGCGCATTGTGGGTGGCGAGTGGAGTCTCAAGAGACGGCCTTGGACGATTCTGTGGGTTCGGTTGTCGCTGAGTGTTGTTCCTTTCTCGTTTTGTCCGCACCGTAGCTCGTCCCACGCCAGGTGACGCGACCGGTCAGGCACATCCAGGTCGAGCGCAGCAGAATGAAATCGATCAGCAGGTTGCCCACCGGAAACCAGGCGACGTGCCGCGAACCAGGCATGGAGGTCTCGTAGACCAGGCGAAAGACCGGATACATCAAGGCGTGATGCAGCAGGCCAAGCCCCACCAGCCAGAGGGGGAACGGACCGGGGTACCCGGCAAGCAGCAAGATCACCCCGGCCAGGAGGGCAACATGCCCGCTCTGGCAAAAGATGATGGGATCGAGCAGCCGACCGGCAAGCCGCCAGGCCTTGCGGCCCATCGCGTCATAAAAGATCCGGCTCCAGCCCCTGATAAGCTGACCGAGCGAGGCATACATCCGGCATGTGACGAGGTTTCGCACCAGGACCGTGCGGATCGGCAATCCCAGGGCCTTGACCTTGCACGCCATGCCGATGTCCTCGACGAATCGGTCGCGAACGGCCGAGTGGCCCCCGGCGGCATCGTAGGCTTGCCGCTTCACAAGGATCGATTGCCCGTTGGCGAAGGCCAGCTTCGACCGCTCATCGTTGACCCGGTGCAGGGGGAACGATTGCATGAGCACGATTCCCCCCAGCGGCTGAACGACCTGCTCCCAGAACGTCTCGCACCGCAGCTCGGGCAAGAGACTCACGAGCGCGGCCTGCTGGGCACGGGCGTATTCCAGCATCACGCCGAGGAACTCAGGGGCATGCACTGTGTCAGCGTCGAGGAACCAGAGCCATTGGCCGCGAGCCTGGTCGGCGGCCTGCTGCAAGACGTAGGTCTTGCCGGTCCAGCCGGGCGGCAGATGGTCGTTGGAGAGCACGCGCAGCCGCGCGTCGCGATCCGCGAACTCGTTCGCGATCTGCCTGGTCCGGTCCACGCTCCGATCGTCGATGACCAGAATCTCCAGTCCAGGATAGGCCTGGAGGCAGACCGACGCCAGGCAGTCGGCCAGCGTTGCTTCTTCGTCCTTGGCCGGTATGACGGCCGAGACCAGCGGAGGATCCGCCGCATCCAGCGTTGGCGATCCGGGCGAGAGGACTGGCGTCTTGCCCAGAATGGACTTGAGCACGAGATAACGAAGCGGCCAGGCGGCGATGATCGCGCCGTAAATCAAGAGGATCGTGGTCTGGGCTGGTGTCATGGCGCCAGCTTTCCGTGCAGCTCCATGGGCGCACCCAGGTCCAGAAGCTCACGGCCCCGGGGATAAGCCAAAACCCCGAGCACGAGCGCCGCGAGCCAGAACGGCAAGATCACCTCGATCCGGGGCGAGACCAGCCAGCCATAAAGCAGTCCCAAGGGCGCCGCCAGGGCGCCGATCGCCGCGGGAACAACGTGCCCCCAGAAGAACCGCGGTCCGCGCAGGTGGGGATCGCGCAGCCGGTGCCGGCGGCCGAGCACCCGACGAGTGACCGTGCTGACCACGAAGATCAGGATCAGGCAGAAGAACAGGACCTGGTTCAGAAGGTCCGGAACCGGCACAACGACATCGTTAGCCCTGCGCCGCAGCAAGGCGCCGGAGAGCGCGACGACTGCACCGACGCCGACCAGCACGTTGAGCACGCCCGACCTTGTCCTCTTCAAGCAGTCGAGCGAGGCCGGATCAAGGCTCTCCTCGGCGGTTTCAGCGGGATCACGCATGGTCGATTGAACCTCGAGAGGAATGGAGGCGACGATACAATCCCACAATCAACTCGATCTGCCCGATCGGCTGGCCGGTCTGGCGGGCAATCTCCTCGGGCGGCACTCCCGCGGCCGCCAGCGTCCAGGCCTCGCCGTGCCGCTCGCCGAGCTCACTGCCGGCACGCTTATCAGATTCCTCTTCGACAGCGCCCAGATCGGGAATGGCGATCAATGTCGGCTCATTCCGTGCGGTCTGGTCTTCGCGCCCATCGAGGAATGATTGCGTCCGGCGACCTTGCTTTGATTCCCCTTTCACTGCGTGTCCGGGTGGTTCCTCGTGGTCGTCAGGGGCTCGTCGACCGTGGTTTTCAAGTTCATTGATGCGAGATTCGATCACGAGCAAACGCTGGACCAGCATCTGGAGACGCTGCTCGGTTTCGCTTCGAGTCATCTTCATTTGCCTGGTCGCGAGCATCCACAAGGTCACGGCCACGGCCAGGCACGCGAGCCCGGCAACGACTGTGAAGAGGGGCATGAGCGACCACAAAGCAGGGGGCATGACGCGGATCCTTCCTTGGTTGGAACGCCTGGTCTGCTTGAGCCCTGGCGTCCTGGGTTCCCTGAGCAGAGGCAGAGGCGGCGGCCCTTTTGCCTCAATGGGCGTGGGGTTGCGGGGAGGCCGACGGCTCGGGCTCCGTAGTCTGCCGCTGTGTCGTATTCGCCGCGTGGGCCGCATCGTAGACCTCGCGGAGCGCGACGCCCTGGGCCGAGGCGATCCGTGCGCAGTCGTCATATTCGGGGCTGAAGGTGGGAGGACGATTCTCGAGCCAGCCGAGCTTACCCCGGATCGGACCGAACCGCGTCTGGACCTCGATGCCCTGTCGCTTCAGCTTGTGGCGGCTGACCGGGTAGCGCCTGATGCCGAGAGTTCCCGTCTCGCGGAAGACGATCTCTTCCAGGGGCGGAATCCTGGCCTCGTCGCAGAGCACGCTCACCATCACCGCGGGCCGGTTCTTCTTCATCTGGATGGGGGTCACAAAGGCATCGAGCGCCCCCCCTTCCATCAGCTTGATCATGGTGTAGCCGACCACCTCGCCGGACAGGTCGTCGAGATTGGTCTCGAGCACCCAGATCCGGTCGCTGGCGGGAGGAAGCTCGGCGCTACCCAGGAACAGCCGCAGGACGTTGGCCTGCTCCGGCAGGTCGCGGCTGCCGGCGCCCAGGCCGATGCTCTCGATGGTCAGGGCCGGCAGCGGACCGAACCGTTCCACGACGGTCGTCAGGATTGCGGCCCCCGTCGGTGTCGTCAGCTCCATCTCCACCATCGATTCGGCCAGCGGAACCCCTTTGAGAATCTCTGCCGTGGCGGGCGCTGGCAGCGCCATCCGGCCGTGGGCCGCCTTGATCCAGCCCTTTCCCGGCGGGACCGGACTGGCCTCGAAGCGATCGACGCCCAGCAGGTCCAGGCCAACGGCGGACCCGACGATGTCGATGATCGAATCAACGGCCCCGACCTCGTGAAAGTGGATCTTGGACAGGTCGACGCCGTGAACCTTCGCCTCGGCCTCGCCCAGCCGCAGGAAGATTCGCTTGGCCAGGTCCTTCTGCCGGGCGCTCAGGCTGCTGGTGTCGATAATCGCTTCAATATGGTGCCAGTGCCGATGAGCGTGCTCGATCGGGGCGTGAACTCTGGCCGCGGTGGCCCGGAAGCCGCCCTTCTTCACGGTCTCGAACGCGACGCTGCCGGGAACCCCCAGGCTCGACACGGCCTCCTGGATCGGCCTGGGATCGACCCCGGCGTCCACCAAGGCGCCGAGAGTCATGTCCCCCGAAATCCCGCTGAAGCAGTCGAAATATCCGACGCGCACTCCCTACCCCTTCACCCGGAAGTCAAAATGGCGAAACTCGAATTATTCTAACCGACCTCGTCGTCGGGGCAAAGGCGGAGTGAGCACGAGGCACGGACGTGTTCATGCGCGTAGGATGATCGCTCCGCGGAAAAAGTGTCCCCGGAACTACCACCCAACGTGGGACAAGATTCCAATCTTGTCATTCTATGTTCTGATGAAACGACAAGATTAGAATCTTGTCCCTCGCCGAACACAGATACTGCTCAACCTTCTACTGGTCGAGATAGGTCTCGTGCTCCAGGCCCTTGATGTAGGCGAGAACTTCATCGAGGGTCTCGACGACCATTCCGGGGACGCGGCCGGCGTCGTCCAGCTCCCGCAGCAGCTTGAGGTCTTCGAGGTATTCCGAGGCCTCGAGCTCGCGCCTCAGCCGCGCGCTAAGCCCTCGCTCGCGGGCGATCAGGAGATCCATGTGGTGCCCGATCAGCCAGAGCGTTCGCTCGGTGACGGCACCGCGCACGGCCTCGGCTCCGGCGCCGGCATGATCTTGAGAGCCCAGCGCCTTGCCCACGTCGTGCAGCAGAGCCGCCAGCAAGAACTCCTCATCATAGGGCCGCGCCTCGCGCGCCAGGTGAAACACCTGAAGGCTGTGATAGAGTACGTCACCCTCGGGATGGAACTTCGGGTTCTGCTTGACGGCTTCGAGGGGAAGTAAGCGCATCCGGTAGACGGCGAACCGGTCGAGGTGCTCGGTCAGTGCAGCCACGCCTTCGCCCTCCGCGGGCTCGGGCATCGCCGGCTCCTCGCCGGCTTCGTCCTGACCACGACGCGACCGCCAGAGAGTCACGAGCTGGTCGCGAACCTCGCTGTCGGAGGGCAGGTCTCCCGGCCTCACGCGGTGCCCGAGCACCGCCGCGGCCTTACGCTTTGCCACATAAAAATCGTTCTCGCCAGTACGATCAAGCCAGTCCAGCGTGCTTGCCGTCCCAAGATCTCCGGCCGCGTCCAGCAAGCGCCGCGCCGCCTCGAGTGCGATCTGCTGCCGGAGCCGCTCCGTCGTGGCCGGGAGGCGATACTTCTTGCGAAACTTGTCGTGCATCACTATCTTCAACCCCCGGACCGATTCTACATGGTCCGGCGGCCGCTGGGAATGCAGACCCATCCTCCAGGCGCGCGTGCGACCCGGGGGAATGATCAATCGAGCGGCACCCGGGTTCCAGGCTCACAGATGACATCCGTCATCGTCAGCAAGACCCCGCGACGAGCGAATTCGGTCAGGATGCCGGCCTCGGCCTCATTGTCGATCGCACGGATGGCGTCAACCACCAGCGCGATCCGGCAATGCCGGGCCAGCAGGCCATGGACCGCCGCGGCCACGCAGTAATCGGTAGCCACCCCATAGACCACAAAGACCGGCCGATCCGCCGCGTACAGTGCGATCAGCTCATCGGCACGAGGATGAGTGAAGAGATCGTACTGCCGCTTCAGCAGCGTGAGATGAGGTGGAGCTTCCGCGGGCACCTGTGCCTGCTCGTCGAATATCAGGCTCTTGCCACAGCACGTCGCCTCGACCCGCTCTTGCCCGGCTGTGCCGATCATGCAGTGCGGGGGGAAGGTCTTCAGTTCCGGGTCGTCGGGTGTGTGGGCGCAGGCGGTGGCCAGAATGGGAATTCGCTGGTCGCTCGCGAACCGTGTCAGCCGCGCGAGGTGGGGAACGATCGCGGTCGAGCCAGGGACGAAGAGGGCTCCGGTTGGTTCGAGAAAATCGCGCTGGGTGTCGATGTCGACAAAGACCTGGGGGCCTTCGAGCATGAGCCAGACTCCCGTGCTGAGAACCATCCTCTGGATCTGGTGATGAGCTGACGAGTGGGCGGCTAACTGTTGTGGGCAACGTTCCGATATACTAGCGGCAGGCAAGCAACCAACCTGGGGCGTTGAACGCGGCATTCGCTCGCCGGAGAAAGCCGGCTCCTCCAGGATCATTGTCGAGCTCCCGGGCAGTAGCGCCCAGGGCTAAGATCGGCGCGGCGATTCTTCGGGGGATGTGGACTGATGCGCGTGCTCATCACCGGCGGGGCGGGATTCATCGGGTCGCACCTGGCCGAAGCGTATCTCGAGCGGGGCGACGAGGTGTTCGTGCTCGACGACCTCTCGACCGGTAGCATTGACAATCTCCGCCACATGCGCGGGCATGCCCGGTTCCATTACACGATCGAAAGCGTCCATCATGCGGCCACAGTGGCCGAGCTGGTGGATCAGTGCGACGTGGTCTTTCATCTGGCGGCCGCGGTCGGCGTCAGGCTGATTGTCGAGAGCCCGGTGCGGACCATCGAGACGAATGTGCACGGCACCGAGGTTGTGCTCGCCGCGGCCAACAAGAAGAAGAAGAAGGTGCTGATCGCGTCCACCTCCGAGGTGTACGGGCTCTCCACCGACGTCCCTTTTCGCGAAGATGGCTGCCTGGTTCTGGGGCCGACCAGCAAGAGCCGCTGGAGCTACGCCTGCTCGAAAGCGATCGACGAGTTCCTTGCCCTGGCCTACTGGCGCGAGCGCAAGCTGCCCACGATCATCGTCCGCCTGTTCAACACCGTCGGCCCGCGGCAGACCGGGCAGTACGGCATGGTCGTGCCCACCTTCATCAAGCAAGCCCTCACGGTGCGGCCGATCACCATTCATGGCGACGGCACGCAGTCGCGGTGCTTTACCGATGTCAGCGACGTCGTTGCCGCCCTGGTCGCGCTGATGGACCATCCCGCTGCCGTCGGCGAGGTCTTCAACATCGGATCGAGCGAGGAGGTGCTGATCGAGGCACTTGCCCAGCGCGTCAAAACGCTGACCGGCTCGACCTCGGAGATCGTCCATATCCCGTACGAGAAAGCCTACGGCGAGGGTTTCGAGGACATGCCCAGGCGGGTCCCGGACATCACCAAGATTCACACACTGATCGGTTACCGGCCGCGCAAGTCACTCGACGCGATTCTCGGCGGGGTCATCGATTACTTCCGCGACGCCCCATCGGCGGCCGGGCGGGCGGAGACGATTCCCATCTGATTCGCAGGACCGGCCACTCGGCAAATACCTCCACCTCTGACCCGTCAACCTTGAGTTCCGGGGGGTTTCGCAATCGCTGCGCACAGGTCACAATGAGGCTTCATCGAGGCGGACATCGACTTCAGAGTGTCGGAGAGGGACGGATGAGCGAGCAGAATCTTGCTGCCCGCGTGCGCGGGGCGCTCGAGGCTGGTGAAGGAGTCCTGCGACTGGCGCCCACCTGGGTGCCCCGCTCGTTCTTGATTCCGGGCGGCCGGCTGAA
>JAFAHT010000001.1 GCA_019237095.1 Planctomycetaceae bacterium | reverse complement strand
GCCAGACCAGCCCCGCTTGACAGGCCTGTTCGAATGCCGCGATAATCAGTCCCCACTTGGCTTTACGGCATACTTGCGAAGGCCGCTTCGCCCCTGTTGGGTCGTCGCCTCGGCCGTCGAGAACGGCTGAGTCGAGGTCAAGGCTTTTCTAACTCGGGTAGGTGACGGTGACAAGACGCGCGAATTCAACATCCTCCCGGCTCGAGGAGATCCTGTCCCGCAAGATCATGATCCTCGATGGGTCGATGGGTGCATTGATCTATACGTACAAGCTGACCGAGCAGGATGTGCGTGGCAGACGGTTCGCCCGGCACTCCTGCGATCTAAAGAACTGCACCGAGGTGCTCGTGGCGACGCAGCCACGACTGATCGAGGAAATTCACCGCGCTTACCTGGAGGCGGGTGCCGACATCATTGAAACCGACACGTTCAACGGCACTGCGCTGTCGCTCGAGGAGTTCGGTCTTCAGGACCACGTTCACGAACTGAACCGAACAGCCGCTGAGCTGGCCCGGCACGTCGCTGACGAGTTCTCCCGCAAGGATCCGGATCGGCCCCGGTTCGTTGCCGGCAGCATCGGCCCGACCAAGAAGCAGCTTTCGATGGGGATTCACGTCGAAGATCCGGGCCGCCGCGATGTGACTTTCGACGAGATGGTGGCGAACTACAAGACGCAAATCCGGGCGCTGGTGGAGGGCGGAGTCAACCTGCTGCTGCCGGAAACCTCGTTCGATACGCTGGTATTGAAAGCCTGCCTATTCGCCATTGACGCGTTCTTCGAGGAGACGGGCACACGGCTGCCGGTCATGATCTCGGGAACGATCTTCGACAACCACCGGACCCTCTCAGCCCAGCCGGTCGAGTCGTTTTACTATTCGGTCGCGCACTTCGACGCCCTGAGCGTGGGACTGAACTGCGCAGTGGGAGTCGATCAGATGCGCGACTCGGTCGAGAGCCTGGCGGCGATCTGCCGGACCCGGATCAGTTGTTATCCCAACGCCGGCATGCCCGATGGTTTCGGGGGATTCCTGGGAGACAAGGACCACACGGCCCAGGTTCTCGGCGAGTTCGCCCGCAACGGCTGGCTGAACATCGTCGGCGGCTGTTGCGGGACAACCCCGGCGTGGATCTCGGCGATCGCCGGGGCCGTTCAGGGGGTGCCTCCGCGACAGGTTCCCGACCTGCCTCACTGGTCCAACTACAGCGGCATGGAGCCGCTGGTCATCCGCCCCGAGACCAATTTCATCATGATCGGCGAGCGGACCAACATCACCGGGTCGAAGAAGTTCGCCCGGCTGATCAAGAGCAGCGATTACGAGTCGGCCCTGGCCGTGGCGCGAGAGCAGGTCGAGAACGGCGCCAACATCATCGACGTCAACATGGACGAGGGGCTGATCGACGGCGCGAAGGCCATGACCCGGTTTCTCAACCTGGTCTCGGCCGACCCGGCCATCGCCAAGGTGCCGATCATGATCGACAGCTCCAACTGGAGTGTCATCGAGGCCGGGCTGAAGTGCGTGCAGGGCAAGTCGATCGTCAACTCGATCAGCTTGAAGGAGGGAGAGGCGAAGTTCCTCGACCAGGCCAGGCTGGCCCGCCGCTACGGCGCGGCGGTGGTCGTGATGGCCTTCGACGAGACAGGCCAGGCGGTCGCCAGGGACGCCAAGGTAGCCATCTGCAAGCGGGCCCACAAGCTCTTGACCGAGGAAGTCGGCTTTCCGTCCGAGGACATCATCTTCGATGTCAACATCCTGACCGTGGGCACCGGGATCGAGGAACATAACAACTACGCGGTGGAGTTCATCGAGGCGGTTCGCGAGCTGAAGCAGGTCTTTCCGGATTGCAAGACATCTGGTGGCGTCAGCAACGTGTCGTTCTCGTATCGCGGCAATGACGTGGTCCGCGAGGCGATGAACGCCGCCTTTCTGTACCATGCGATTCATGCCGGGCTCGACATGGGTATCGTCAACCCCGGCCAGTTAGAGGTTTATGAGGAGATTCCCAAGGAGCTCCTCGAGCGGGTCGAGGACGTGCTCCTGAACCGCCGGCCCGACGCCGCCGACCGTCTCACCGAGTTCGCCGAGACGGTCAAGTCGTCCCAGAAGAAGGACAAGACCAAGGAACTGGTCTGGCGCGAGGCCGCAGTGGACGAGCGGCTCAAGCACGCGCTCATCACCGGCACCCTCGATCACGTCGAGCAGGACGTCGAGGAAGCCCGCCAGCTCTTTGAGCGGCCGCTCTCGATTATCGAGGGTCCGCTGATGGAGGGCATGAACATTGTCGGCGATCTCTTCGGGGCCGGCAAGATGTTCCTGCCCCAGGTGGTCAAGAGCGCGCGGGTGATGAAGAAGGCCGTCGCCTACCTGACGCCGTTCATGGAGGCCGAGAAGGCCAGGGCCCGCGCCGCCGGCGAGCAAGTGGCCGAACACCAGGCGCGTGGCAAGATCCTCATGGCCACGGTCAAGGGAGACGTACACGACATTGGCAAGAACATCGTGGGAGTGGTGCTCGCCTGCAATGACTACGAAGTCATCGACTTGGGCGTCATGGTGCCCTGCGAGAACGTGCTTCACAAGGCCTTGGAGCTAGGGGTCAGCATCATCGGGCTGTCGGGGCTGATCACCCCGTCGCTCGATGAGATGGTGCACGTCGCCAAGGAGATGGAACGGGAGGGTTTCGCGATCCCGCTCTTGATCGGCGGCGCGACGACCAGCGCGAGGCATACGGCGGTGAAGATCGCCCCGCAGTATCACGGACCGGTCGTCCACGTCAAGGACGCGTCGCGGAGCGTCGGCGTCGTCGATCGGTTAAGCCGCCCCGAGTCCCGGGCCGAGCTCGACCTCCAGAACCGGACCATGCAGGAGAAGGAGCGCAAGTCGTTCGCGGTCCGCCGTGAGCGCAAGCTTGTCCCCTATGAGGAGGCGCGCCGGCGCCGGTTCGCCATCGACTGGGCCGCGACCGAGATCGCCGTTCCGGAATTCCTGGGGACACGCCCGCTTTGCGATTTCCCGCTCTCGGAGATCGTGCCGTTTGTCGACTGGTCGCCATTTTTCATGAGCTGGGAACTGAAGGGCAAGTACCCGGCAATTCTCGCCGATCCGGTCGTCGGTGAGGAGGCACGCGACCTCTTCGAGAAGGCCTCGGCCATGCTGGCTCAGTTGGTCCGCGACCGTTCACTCAAGGCCCACGGGGTCTACGGGTTCTTCCCGGCGAATTCCGACGGCGATGACGTGGTTGTCTACACCGACGAGTCGCGGACCAAAGAGCGGTGCCGGTTCCATTTCTTGCGCCAGCAGTGGGAACGGCAGGGGCAGACCGACTTTCGCTGCCTGGCCGACTACGTGGCTCCCATCGGCTCGGGCCGTGCCGATTACCTCGGCGCCTTCGCCGTCACCGCGGGGTGCGGGATCGAGCGACTGGTCGCTTCGTTCAAGGAAGACCATGACGACTACAGCGTGATCATGGTCGAGGCCCTCGCCGATCGCCTTGCCGAGGCCTTTGCCGAGCTGTTGCACCAGCGAGCGAGGGTGAGCTGGGGCTATGGACGCGACGAGGGCCTGTCGACGGAAGACCTCATCGCCGAGAAGTACAGGGGCATTCGTCCGGCCGCGGGATACCCCGCCTGCCCCGACCACACGGAGAAGGAGCCGCTCTGGAGCCTGCTCGGCGTGCAAGAAACCGCGGGCATCCGGCTGACCGAAAGCTACGCGATGTACCCGGCAGCCTCCGTCAGCGGCCTCTACTTCGCCCATCCCCAGGCACGTTACTTTGCCGTTGACCTGGTCACCAAGGACCAGGTGGAAAACTATTCGGCTCGCAAGGCCGTCCCCATTTCGGTTGCTGAACGCTGGCTGGGGCCGAACCTGGCTTACGAACCGGCCTGAGCTCCGCCGGCTCGGACGCACCGATCGCGGCACGGCCGGACGATCGTTCCTTGTTCCCATGCCCACGATCCCGACCGCACGGCTGGCGTGAATTCTGGCATGATTTGAGTCGCGTGGCGCGGCTGACATGTTGTAAGGTGGAATGAGGCTTGCAGGTTGTGCTTCAGAGTCAAGAGACTCGGTGCGACCCGACCTTTCTTTCAGGACTCGCAACTCATGGCTGTCCATCTCAGAGGCGTGGGAGTTTCCCTGGCCCTTTTTGCGGGGCTGAGCACTCTCTGCTGGAGTTTGCATCGGACCAATGGTCAAGAGCCGGTGAATCAGAACGCCGCACCGGCCGCGAACCAAGCACCCAGTCAACGGGCCCAGGCGGCCTACCCGAGGGTACCGGACCACGTCCGGCCCCAGGCGTATTATCCTCAGAAGCGCCGCAGTATCGTCCACCACTATCCCTACCCCTATCCGGGGTATTACTACAACGATGACACGGCCGGTTTCCGCAATCCGGGTGGCGTGGGCAAGTATGCGGAATACTATCCTCCGGGAAACCAGTTCCAGGTGCAGGGCGGCGATGCGGTGCGCGTTGCCCAGTTCGGCGTGGGCGGCTATCCCAGCCGCGCCGAGCAAATGGCTGCCCAGCAGATTGGCATCTCGCGCTACAATTCGATCCAGGGGCACATCGACAACTATGCCATGCCCCACTACGGCTACGGATTCGGAGTCGGCGGGTTCGGCGGGTTCTGGTGAGCCTGGGATCACGCGGCCGCCTTCTCCACAACTTCGGCACCGTCTCGAAAAGTGCGGGGTCCCGTTTTCACTCGTCCTCAACGCCCGCGCGCGACTTCTGGTACTTGTCGACGATTTGCTGCTGGACGTTTGGTGGCACGGGCTCGTAACCGCGCAGCTCCATGGTGAATGAGCCTTGGCCGGCCGTCATGCTCTTGAGGTTGGTGGCGTACGAGAGCATCTCGGCGAGCGGAACGATCGCCTGGATGACCTGGAGGCCGCCGGGAATGGCGTCCATGCCGGAAATGTGGCCGCGCCGGGTGGACATATCCGCGGAGATGTCGCCGAAGTGCGCCGCGGGAACAGTCACGTCGACCGAGACGATCGGCTCGAGCAGCACTGGCCCGGCCTTCTCGAAAGCCTTTCGGAACGCGGTGGCCGCGGCGGTCTTGAACGCCTGCTCCGAGCTATCGACCGGGTGATCCTTGCCGAAATAAACTTCGACCTCGAAGTCGACGACCTGATTGCCCGAGATCACTCCTTTTTCCATCTGCTCGCGCACCCCCTTTTCGACGGCGGGGATGTACTGGCCGGGGATGGTGCCTCCCTTGACGGCGTTCACGAAGCTGAATCCCTTACCCCGGTCGAGTGGCCGCACCCGCAGGTGGACCTCGCCGAACTGGCCGCGGCCGCCGGTTTGCTTCTTGTGGCGGTGGTCGGCCTCGGCATTGGCCGTGATCGTCTCGAGGTAGGGCACGTGCGGAATGTGCGTCGTCATCTCGAGCTTGTAACGGTTTTTGAGCCGCTGCTGAATGATGTCGAGATGGAGATCGCTCATTCCTGAGATCACCAGCTCATGGGTCTGGAGATCGCGGCGGATCGAAAATGTCGGGTCCTCATCGGCGATCTTGGCAAGCCCGGCCGAGATTTTCGCCTCGTCTTCGCGCGCCTTGGGCTGGACAGCCCGGGGAACCATCGGGGTCGGGAACTTGATCGGCCGGACCTTGAGCTGGG
>JAFAHT010000557.1 GCA_019237095.1 Planctomycetaceae bacterium | reverse complement strand
AATTCGGACCGGATTCGTGAGGCGCTGGCCCAGGTACCCTTTGAGGACCGCGCGATGGTCCGGCTGACATTCACGGCGCACAGCATCCCCCAGGCGATGGCCGGGGGCTCCAGCTACGTGATGCAGCTTCAAGAGAGCTGCCGGCTGGTAGCCGCGGACCTGGGCATTCCCACCAGTCGTTGGGCCCTAGTCTATCAAAGCCGAAGCGGCAGGCCCCAGGACCCCTGGCTCGAGCCCGATATCCTCGATCACCTCCGGCACCTCAAGGATCAGGGAACGGCAACCGTGATCATTCATCCGATCGGGTTTCTCTCCGACCACATGGAGGTTCTCTATGATCTCGACATTGAGGCGATGCACCTCTGCAAGGAGTTGGGGCTTCAGATGATTCGCTCGCGGACCGTGGGTACGCATCGCGGGTTCGTCCGGATGCTTCGCGAGCTGATCTGCGAGCGCGTTTCGAGCACCCCGGCGGAAGAGCGCCGGTTTCTGGGCGAGCTCGGGCCAGGTCACGACACATGTCCCACCGACTGCTGCTTGCCTCCCCCGCGCTCTTCGGCCGGCGCCAAGGCGTGATTCGGATCGCTTCGGTCTGCGACCATAACGCGTGAGGCGTAATCTCCTCTTGGTCGCGAATTCCGCCAGGGTGGGGCTGCCCTAGCCAGTTCACGCGTCAGGTTCGTAACATGAGATGGCAGTCCACGGGCTGGTGCTCTCGGCCCAGCCTGGCGCGAATGGCCACGCGCGATTGTCGAATTGCGCTGGTCCTGAGATCCGGCAGGAGCCAGGATCGGCGCACGAGACAGGGTCGCGACGTGCCGAGCGGTCAGAACTTTGCGGGGCTGGGCACGGTTTCGGCCGTGCACGAATGCGAGACCAGGAGATGAGGGCCATGGCGTCGCGTCGCCTCTTGCTAGTCGAAGACAGCTCCACGATGCGGCGCATGCTCGCGATGATGCTCAGGGAAGAGGGCTATGACGTCAAGACGGCCAATGACGGTGCCGAGGGACTGACCAAGGCCCGCGAGGAGCCACGTCCCGAGCTCATCCTCACCGATTATGAAATGCCCGAGCTGGATGGCGCCGGGCTCTGCATGCAAATCAAGAAAGACAGAGAGCTGCGCTCCACGCCGGTCCTCATGCTGACCGCCCTGGGAGAGATCCAGAACAAGATCACCGGCCTCGAGGCCGGCGCGGATGACTATATCCAGAAACCGAAGAGCCCCGACGATGTGCAGGAGATGTACGCCAGGATCCGGGCGCATCTGCGGATTGCCGAACTGCGCGCCGAACTCGCCGAGCGCAACCGCTTGCTCGAAGCCGCCCACAAGAAGCTGACCTTCGAGCTCGATTTGGCCCGCAAGGTCCAGTTTGCTCTGATGCCCCGCCCCCCGAAACCCCGCGGAGTCTTGCAGGCGGCGGTTCGCTACACGCCCGCCAATCAGCTCGGCGGCGATGTTTATGACTTTTACCGGCTGGAGAACAACCGGCTGGGAATCCTGGTCGCTGACGTGTCGGGGCATGGCGTCAATTCGGCGATGCTTTCGGGAATGGTCAAGGCGCTGGCTGCACCTTTGTCGCTCGCGGTGCTCGAGCCGGGCGAGATGCTGGCCGGGCTCGATGTCGCCACCGAACAGTATTTTCCCGAAGGTTACTTCTGTACGGGTTTCTACCTCATCGCCGACGAGGAAACGGGGCTGGTCCGGTATGCTGGGGTCGGCCACCCGCCCGCGATCATCGTTGGACCCGCGGGCTCGCGGATGCTGTCGTCGAACCCCGGAATGCTCGGCATCGGAATGGTCGATGGCACCGTCGGCGATCACGACCGGCTCGAGCCCGGCGAGTCGCTGATCATCTACACCGATGGGCTGACCGACGCCATGGATCCCTCGGACGTCCTCTTCGGCGAGGATCGGCTCAGGACCCTGCTTCAGAGCTACCACGGCGCCGATCCCCTGGAGATTCTTAACAAGGTCGATGAGGCGCTCAACCAGCACACAATGCCTGGGCGCCCCGCGGACGACATCAACATCATCGTCCTCCAGCGACCGGCCAGGTGAATTGAACGCTCCCCATTCACCCAGCAGCATGGTAGAATAACACGGACTTGCAAAATACCTGAGCGGGAGGAGGGCCTGTCTCCGCCTGCATCCGCGCTGTCCACCTTCGTACGCTCGAATTGCGATCAAGTTCTGCTCGCTCGGTGTTGAACGGGTGGTATGTGTCATGATGGTCGAGCGATCGGACCTCAAGACAATTTCGTTCGAAGGCCCGACCACGATCTACGAGGTCTCGGCTCGCCGTGAAACCCTGCGCGCGGCACTGGCCGAGGGAAAGAATCTGCGGATCGACCTGGGGGACTCGGGAAAGTGGGACCTGGCCGGCCTTCAGCTTCTGATCTCCTGCGTGAAGACGGCGGATCGCCATGGCCTGACGGTCCGACTGGCCAGGGTTCCGAGGGTCTGTGCCGAGATTGCCGAACGTTCCGGTCTGTCGGCCTGGCTCGATGCCGTGGCCGACGGAACCAATGACTTGGCTCAATGCCATGCTGCGTCTTCGATCGGTGCGAGAACTCACGTGACTCCATGAGCAAGACCATCGTTCATGCCGATGACAGCGCCGCGGTCAGGCGCTGGGTGGCGGAACAGCTCAATGACCTGAATCTCAAGGTCGTCTCGGTCTCCGACGGCGAAGCAGCCTTGTCGGTCTTGCGCGAATCGCCCTGTGACCTGCTGCTTACCGATCTGGAAATGCCGAATCTCGACGGCCTCGCCCTGGTCAGCGCCGTGCGGGAGCTGCCGGCTCATCGGTTCCTTCCTGTTCTCGTGCTCTCCTGCCGGCATCCGAGCGAGTTTGAAGCGCACCGCCGCCGGGGTGTGACGGGCTGGATGGTCAAGCCTATCGATGCGGAACACCTCTGCCGATGGGTCCGCCGGGTCTTGCCGGAATAGTCAGAAGGCCGTATCCACTTATATAGGTCGGAATTTAGGTCGGAATTCCCGTGTCGCTTGGATCATGTCATCGGCCGCGGCGCAGGTCACAGGCTTGAGCTCCGAGTGTATCCTGTAAGAGGTGAAGGTCTTGGGAAGTTCGGACGACCGTTTCCGTGAAATGTTCTTCGAGGAGGCGCGGGAGCACCTGATCAGCCTGGAGGAAGGGCTGATGGACCTGGAGCGGCGCCAGGGAGACCACGCGCATCTGGATAAGACTTTCCGCGCGGCCCATACCATCAAGGGCGCCGCGGCAATGGTTGGCCTGGAACCAATCGCCCGGTTCACGCACGGCATCGAGGCGGTTCTGGAGAAGATCCGGACTGGTTCGCTGGCAGTTGATTCCGACATCATCACGACACTTCTCGAGTCACTCGACCACCTGGCCGCCATGGTTGAAGGATATGCGGCCGGTTCACCGGTTCCCGGCTCGGGGGACCTCAGCCAGAGACTTGGTGACCTGCTCCGCGTGACGCCTCCAGGGCCGGCGCCTGCTTCGTCAAGACCGGCGCCCGAGGCCGGCGGACCCAGCCGGCCAGAACCAGACTCGGTGACCGGACGTCCCGCGCCGACAATTCCCGCCCCGACCGAGTCGCCCTTGGGCCCGCCCCAGCCAGCGGCTCCCGCGGCAAGTTCCGACGATGCAACGGGTCTCCAACCGGATTCCCCATCGTCCTCCTACCAGATCAAACTGTCTCCGGGACCGGACACCCTCCGCCGGGGCGTCAACCCGCTGGGCGTGCTGGACGAACTGCGCGAGCTCGGCGAGTCGACCGTGACCACCGATCCGCAGGCCGTCCCCTTGCTGGACGAGCTCGACCCGGAACGCTGCTACCTGAGCTGGACCATCACGGTCCGGACCGACGCTGAGCCGGAGCGACTGAGAGATGTTTTCCTCTTCGTCTCCGAGGACAGCAACGTGCACATCGAGCGCCGGCTGGTTGATGGGACTTCCGTGCCGGTGCCACTGGATTCCGGCGATCAGCAGCCCGGCATCACCCCGACAGCGGCCGATTTCCTGGCCCCGAGCCCTGAGTCCGGGGCGGGATCGATCGCGGCCCCGGCGCTCGCCGGAGGGTTGGCGGCGGCCGATCCATCGACTTTCAACGGTGCGCGGACGGTTGCCGGAGGGCCTGCGGCAGCGGCCGGTCCATCGCGCCCGGGCACCCAGGTGGGCGGACTTTCGCCTTTTCCGGGTGCCAGGCCGCACGCCCGGATCCGGGTCGATGCTTTGCAGCTCGACGATCTGGTCGGCCTGGCCGGCGAGCTGGCTGTCCTTTCCGACAACCTCCAGGGCCTGCGCGAGATCTCCGGGCTCGTTCCCTGGCTGCACGCCCTTGAAGCCCTGCAGCGGGTCAGCCGGCAGATCCGGGACACGACGCTCGACCTGCGCATGGTGCCCGTCGATGAGCTCTTCTCGCGGTTCCCCCGCGTGGCTCGCGACCTGGCTGACCGCTCGGGCAAGGAGATCGAGCTGAGGATGATCGGCCAGGAAACCCGGCTGGACCGGACGATCGTCGAGCGGCTGGGCGACCCGATGGTCCACCTGATCCGCAACGCCGTCGATCATGCGCTCGAGACTCCCCAGGAACGGCTCGCGCAGGGAAAGCCCCGCATGGGTCGGATCACCCTGATCGCCGGCCACGAGGGAGATCGCGTGGCGATTCGGGTCGAGGATGATGGCCGCGGCCTGGATCGTGAAAAGATCATCAAGAAGGGGACGGCCAGGGGCCTGATTCCGGCGGGGGTTTCGCCCGACGATCCGCGGGTGGTGAGCCTGATCTTCGAGCCGGGCTTCTCGACCCGGGATGATGTGAGCGAGATGTCGGGCCGGGGCGTGGGCCTGGATGTGGTCCGGGACTCGGTCCGCGGGCTTCGCGGCAGCCTTTCGGTCGAGAGCACGCCCGGCAAGGGGACTTCATTCATCTTCCGGCTGCCGCTGACCCTGGCCCTGATCGACGGGCTCCTGGTCGAGACGGCGGGCGGGCAGTTCGTCGTGCCCCTGGCCCAGGTCGAGGAATGCGTCTCGCTCAACGGCACAAGCCCGGCGCTGGCCAAGGAACGGCCCTGTGTGTCAGTCCGGGGCGAGCTGGTTCCCATAGTCTCCCTGCGATCGGTGTTTCGATCCAACGGTCCCTTGCCGGCGCGGCAAGAATTGCTTTTGACCCGGCACGCCGGGCAAAGGGTCGGGGTGACCGTGGACCGGCTGGTTGGCCGCGTTCAGGCGGTCATCCAGTCGCTCGGTGAGGGATTGCACGGGCTCAGCCGATTTTCCGGCGCGACCATTCTGGGCGATGGCTCCGTGTCGCTGATTCTCGACCTCTCGGCTGTGGTCACCGAATCGCTCGTCGCAAATCATAGCGTTCATACCATGCCCTCGGGCGGCGTGAGGGCGGAGAGTCTCCGATGAGAATCCCATTACGAACCAAAGTGACCCTGACCCTGGTCCTCTTCGGGTTGATCCCGGCGGGAATCGTGGCCTGCTTCGCCTACATGTCGGCGCAGGACTTCAAGGGCAAACAAACAGTGTTGATCAGGCAAGCCGCCGCGTCCATCAGCGACCATGCCAAGATGCTCGTCCTGAAGAACAACGAACTGGAGCACAAGGGCGAGAAGATGCCCGCCGAGGACCCTCCGCCTTTGAAGTGGGAGCTCACAGATGCGGACCGAGAAGATCTGCAACGCCATATTTCCTATACGCTGAGAGATCATAACTCGCCCAACGGATCCGTCTACCTCGTGGACCCGATGAATAACTTGGTCCTGCAGCGAAGCAACACGGGCACTTACACCACCGGCGGCAAGCTCTTGTCCAAGTACGAGACCATCGCCGATCTTGCAACTGGAAAGATGGGCACTCAGCCCATCGAGGCCAGGAGCGAGCCCTACGAGGCCGCCGAGATCGTGGGCTATGCTCCGGTGGCGGCCCCGATCCAGAAACTCGGCGCCGCCTCGCACGGCTACGCCACCTTGATCACGGTGCCAGCCAGTTCAGCCTTTGAAACGATCTATGACAACCAGGACCGGACCCTGGCCATCCTGGTTGTTTCGTTCGTTCTGACCGTAGTGCTGGGCGTCCTCTTCGGCCGCTGGTTCATTCGCCCGTTGTTCGAGATCAAGGACGTTACCGAAGGCCTGCACGAGGGCCACCTGTACAACCGGACGCACATCAACCGGGGCGATGAGCTGGGCGACCTGGCGAGCCTGACGAACTCGGTCGTGGACCGCTTCTCGGAAGTGATTGGACAGATCCGGACCGTGACCTCGTCGGTTTCCACGGCCAGCAGCGAGCTCAATTCCAGCGCCCAGCAACTGGCGCAGGGGGCCGCTGAGCAGGCGGCCACGCTTCAGGAAATTGCCAGCAGCCTGCAAAATGTCGATGCCTCGGTGGGACGTAATGCGCAGCACGCCAAGGACACCGCACGGACGGCGAACGAGGCCAGCGGCCAGGCGGAGCGCGGCGGTGAGGCCGTCCATGAGACCGTCGCGGCCATGCGGGAGATCACTCAGAAAATCCTCGTCGTGGAGGACATTGCTTACCAGACGAACCTCCTGGCGCTGAACGCTGCCATCGAGGCGGCCCGCGCCGGTACCCATGGCAAGGGCTTCGCGGTCGTCGCCGGCGAAGTGCGAAAGCTTGCCGAACGAAGCCAGGCCGCGGCCCAGCAAATCAGCGACCTTGCCAAGAAAAGCGTTGCGGTGGCCGAAAATGCCGGCGGCTTGCTGGAGCGGACCGTGCCGATGATCAGGGCGACGTCGGACTTGATCCAGGAAATCGCCGCCGCGTCCCAGGAACAGATGGCCGCGATCCGGGAGATCAACGTCGGTGTCAGCCAGCTCGAAGAAGTGGTCCAGCAAAACGCGGCTGCAAGTCACGAGCTTGCCGCAACTTCCACCGACCTGGCTTCACAATCGTCGAGCTTGCAGCAGAAGGTGGACTTTTTTCGCCTTGAATCCGCCGCCAACGGATTCCACGGAGGGCCTACCCTTCCACCCCCCCGGGCGCACGTGAGCAAGCCTCTTCCGAGGACGCAACCGCCTACTGGCAGAAAACTTCCGGCACCACGACCGGCAACGCAGCATTCGTCCGATGGGCAGCAAAACGCCGCGCGTACTCCTACAGCGGCGAGTCCCGGGCCCAGTGCGTCGCCGCCTGCTCAGGGCGGCACGGGGGGCCCGGCGCAACCTCCCGCAGGGGTAGGGATGGTCTCACCGCAGCGAGGCGGGGTGGTGGTTAACCTTGACGACGACAATAATTTCGAGCGATTCTCGTAGGAGTAAGAAGGTCTTGTTAAATTAGAATAGCAACAACCGGGTGCGTGCGAGTTCAAAAACCTTCGAAAGCAATATTGACTGCACTCATGGCGAGTCATCGAAAGGTTGGAAGATGGTCGATCTCGTCACGGATGCCATGTCCGAGTCTGACCGGGATGGAGCCCAATCCTATGTGGTGTTCCGGCTTGGTGGCGAAGGATATGCGCTCGAGGTGATGAGGGTTCAAGAAGTTCTTGACGTCCAGTCGATGACCGAGGTACCGGGCAGCCCGAAATGTCTGCTGGGAGTGATCAATTTGCGCGGACATGTCGTGCCCGTCTATGATCTGCGGATTCCCTTTGGCTTGCACGCTGGCTCGAATCTCAACCGCGCATCGAGCGTATTGATCGTCGAGACCGAGCAAGGCAATGACTCGCGGGTGACGGGCCTTGTCGTGGACCGTGTTTCCGACGTCCTCGAATTCTCTCCGGAAGAAGTGCAACCCTCCCCGCAATTGGGACTTGGGAAAACGACTCCGTTCGTCCGCGGATTGATCCGTCACCAGGAGGGTTTCCTGCTCGTATTGGATCTGGATCGGGTCTTTTCTGCCCTGGCGTCGTTGAACGGTGAGGGAGTCTAACGTGGCGAGATCGGGCATGCTGCCACCCTCGCCGTCGGATTCCGAGCCCTGGTCGGAGAAGGACTTCGCCGCGATCGTCGCGTTCCTGCGCCATCAGATTGGAATCACACTCGAACCTCATCGCATGGGTCTCCTGCAGGCAAGGCTGCGCTCGCGCGTTCAGGTCAAGGACTTCTCGAGCTTCTGCCAGTTCCATGAGCAGGTTCTCAGGAACGACCCGAGCGGCTGGGGTGCCCAGTTGCTGATTGACTTGAGCACGGTCAATCACACCTCGTTCTTCCGCGAACCAGCGCACTTCACATTTCTCAGCGAACACGTTTCCGCCTCGCTCAAGGATGCACCAACCTCGACGGTCCGCCTCTGGTCGGCGGGCTGCTCATCGGGCCAGGAACCGTACAGCATGTCCATGGCCCTGGCGGAAGCCTTACCGCCTCACGGTCTTGCCAAGGTCGAGATCTGGGCCAGCGACCTTTCGCTGGAGATGCTCAAGGTCGCGGCCAGTGCGATCTACGCCACGCGCGACGTACAGGGCGTCTCTCCGGCCCGTCTGCGCCGGTTCTTCCTGCTCGGCCGGGGTCCCCGCGAGGGCTCATTCCGGATCGTGCCTGAGATCCGCGACCTCGTCAAGTTCCGGCATCTGGATCTGCGCAACACCATCTGGGCACTGCCCACCGACTTTCACATCATCTTCTGCCGCAACGTCTCGATCTACTTCG
Organism: Planctomycetaceae bacterium; assembly: GCA_019237095.1. GTDB lineage: Bacteria > Planctomycetota > Planctomycetia > Isosphaerales > Isosphaeraceae > Aquisphaera. The sequence continues at coordinate 835 of JAFAHT010000557.1, read as the reverse complement.
CCGAGGAAGAGCGCCTGGTCCTGCTCAACCGTCTGTCGCAACACCTTCGTCCCGGCGGCTGGCTGGTCATGGGCAAGGGCGAGATCTTGCCCTCGGTACCGGCGTCGCTTCGCAAGCATTCGCCATCGCTCTATCAGAGAGAGGCTTGATGGTCCATGGCCCTGCGCGATCGTCATTCTCCCCAGAGCCCGCCTTCCCAGCAATCTCCGGCCATCGAAGTGATGGTCGTTGATGATAGTGCCGTGTTCCGGCAGCGATTGAAGTCGATCATCGAGTCTGACCCGCATTTCCGGGTGGTTCTGGCGGCCGATCCCTACGAGGCGGTGGCGATCCTGAGCAAATCGGTCCCCGGCGTCATCGTGCTCGACGTCGAGATGCCCCGGATGGACGGACTGACCTTCCTGCGGAAGCTGATGCGCCAGCATCCGATGCCGGTCGTCCTCTGCACGGCGCAGGCTGAACGAGCGGTCACGGCCCTGGAGATGGGTGCCATCGAGGTCATCGCCAAGCCCAACTGGCAGGACGCGTCGCGGTTGTCGGAATGGTCGCAGAACCTGCTGGAGAGCATCCGCAACGCCGCTCGGGCCGGACGGCTGCCGATGCGGGACGACCGGACGGCGAGCAGTGACCCGCGTCATACCGCCGACGTGATTCTACCGCGGATATCCTATGCGCAGCGGGGCGGCACCAGCGAGCGAATCATCGCAGTGGGCGTGAGCACGGGTGGCGTGCAGGCAATCCAGCAGCTCCTGGCCGGTTTTCCGGTCGGATGTCCAGGCATCGTGATCGTTCAGCACATGCCGGCCGACTTCACGTCGGCATTCGCCCAGAGGCT
>JAFAHT010000471.1 GCA_019237095.1 Planctomycetaceae bacterium | reverse complement strand
CGTACTTATTCCGGGGTTGCTGAACGTCATCGCCCCGCCGTTCACCATCGAAACCGCCGTCCAGCAGGTGCGGGCGGCCGAGGACGCCTGGAACATCCGCGACCCGGACCGGGTTGCCTTGACCTACACCGAAGAGTCCGTCTGGCGGAATCGCGGCGAGTTCCCGATCGGCCGCGAGCAGATCCGCCAGTTCCTGGCCCGCAAATGGGTTCGAGAGCTGGACTACCGGCTGGTCAAGGAGCTGTGGGGGTTCCGGGACAACCGGATTGCCGTGAGGTTTCAGTATGAATGGCACGATGACGCGGGGCAGTAAGTTCTGCGGCTTCTTGATCAGGCCTACGCAGGACGCGCTGCGATCTTTGGCCTGGGAGCGATCTCTCGGAAGTGGGGGCCGCGGAGGACGCTGCCCGAGGGGCTCGGATCTCGACTGGAAAACGCAATACCTTCGATCTCAACCAGCAATTCCGGGCGACATACATCGGCCGTCACGTAAATTGTCGGCACTTCGCCTAGCCTCTTGGCACAGACCGCCTGGATCCTTGGGTAGTCTTCTTTCCGCTTGACGTAGACTCGCACCATTCCCAGACCTTCCAGCGAGCTTCCGAACCCAGGTAGACCGTGGCGATCGAGGTTATCCTCGGAGATCAGGGCCTCGATATTATCCAGGGACTCGTGGGTCTGGGCGACCACGTCGCCGACGTGTCGAGACTCCGAGTGGGTGATGCTGGCCGTGCCGGAGATGAACATGATATTGTCCGGGCCGTAAGACAGTGCCATGGCCCGAGAGAACTTGGGGCTCTGCAGGCTGTACGACCTGGCGTAGTCGTACGCCGATGTCTGACGAGGGTTCTCAAGCGGCGTGACGAGGATGTCGTCGCGATCGGTCGCAAGGGCGATCGCACTCGCTGTCAGTTCGCGACCCTCGGTTCCGATGCCCGTGCTTGCCGGAAAGATCGGATCGCGTCGTGTCTGCCGCTGGTAGTCTGCCAGGAAGGGTATATCCTTGTAGAAATCGGCCCGGGCGCGGTTCAGCTCTTTGTAGCGCTGGGTTGGTCCTTCAGCGGCGACGATTCCACCGAGGTAGAGCCATGTGCGAATGACTTGGTCGAAGCGAACCCCACCTCCGCGCAGGAGCGAACAGATTTGGTGCAGTGTGTTCGCCGCACTTTCGTACGCGCCGGCGGTCGAGGTTCTGGGAACGACCGGAGCACATTTGGTGGCGTATTTTGTGCAAGTGATACACGCCTTTGGTGTGGTCCAGATTTTGGGAACGAGCGGAGTACAGTAGCTCCACGTCATGCCATCATGCCGAAGAACGACAAGCTGCTCGCTTACACGTTCAATCTCAACTTCGCTCTTTCCACGCCCGACGCCGTGGGCCTCGATCGACAGCAGCTTTCCACCACATGGAGGCTGGGGGATGTAGCTCGTGGCAGGCAAATCGGCGCCGTAGAAATCGCGGATGATCTGGCGACACTCGTCGATCTGGCTGGGTTCGGCCAGGAAAACCGTCTGCTGGATGATCGACTGGCGGGTGCCCTCCGCCCTCAGCACGTCATCCAGACTCTGCAACGCGTTCTTGGCCTGCTCGCCGAGAGTGCCGCCACACTGAGGGATCGCTGTGGCAAAGACATGACCGATGTCATTCAGCTCGACGGTCGCTAATCCAATCCCCCGGTGGGATGCCCTGCAAATGGCGTGCGCGGCCATTCCGAATTCCTCCACGTGAGTACTGACGGCCAATGGCAAGAAACCGACGGCAGGAACCAATCGCTCCTTGACTGGGACTGAGGAGTCGCGCCGGTTCACCCGAGCCGCAACACCTTGCCTAGCACCACCACGGATGTGGTGCGCGGGTGGAGACCCAACCCATGGAATGCCTTCGATAGGATGGGGCCGTCGTAGCCAACCGGAAACCGCCCGCCATGACCGGTTTCAGGTCGTCTCACATGTGCAGGAACCGAGAAAACTCTCCCTCGTGGTCAAACCACTCGGGGAATTCGAAACTCATGCGCGAAATCGGACGCGCAGTTTTTTTTAAGAATCGGCCAGACCAGACATTCAGCTTGAGTCGAAAGGGGAAGGGGATCTGGTCGAATCCATGGGACTTTACCAGTAACGACCTCCGATGGCAACGGAAGCTTGCACATGGTCCAGGGCCCGGAGAACGAACGGCTCTCACTGGATTCTGGAGTTTGTGTGCTTCCTTCAATATCCGGATGCCCAACATTGCAAGTTCAGCCTCTTGATTGCCCGTCTGCCTCAATCTCTGAGGATCGATGGTTCGGGGGACCGATTTGCTCTAGGAGAAAACGGACGACCCGGATAGATTGCCCACTTGTCCAATAGCGACCTGATCACGTCGGGAATCACCACGAAGGAGATCGTTCTGAGCGCGATCCGGGAAGCAACGTGGGGCAAAGGTTTCCTCTTGAGCCGCCCTGGCACTCTGCTCGCCGGAGGATTGCTCAGGCTCGAGAACAGCGAGGACAGGTGATGGAGTACTTGAATCGCGACCGTATCGAGCAAGTCTCTCACGAATCATTTCAGAGACAGCAACCCTACCCATGGGTTGAGATTGGGGAAATCTTGACCCATGAGGGTCATGACCTCCTTCGCCAGACTCTGCCTGATGCCTCGATGTTCGATCGCAAGGTCGGTGTGAAACGCGCCTTTAGGCAGGGTTACCATGACCGGTACATCTTGCATTACCACCCGAGTCTGGATCTCGCGGCGCCGTGGAAGGAATTCGTCGCGGAACTTCACGGCAAGACTTACGAGGCTCTGGTCCGCCGCATGTTCGGTCTTGGCCGAGGCGCGCACTTTGTGCTCACTCTGGAGTGGTATTACGCGTGGCAAGGTTGCGGGGTCTCGCCGCACTGCGATGCCCGCCGCAAGCTGGGTACCCACATCTTCTACTTCAATACGGAAGCGGATTGGGATTCGAGCTGGGGAGGCCGCATCCTGATCATGGACGACGGAGGACGTCTCAAGACGCATTCAGCCCCGGCATTCGATGATCTTGGAATTGCCGCGTCGCTGGACCCCCGGGGAAATGGAAGCCTGCTTTTCCAGCGGACGGCGCATTCCTGGCACGGCGTCCGGCCACTGGAATCTCCGCCCGGACACTTGCGAAAGCTCTTCATCGTCACGATCAACGTGCCGACGATTCAAGTGCTCTGGCGGCGTGTCCGCGGCAAGGATCCCGACGGTTATCCGCTCAACAATCCAGAAATGTCGCGTTCCATCCCGGCTTGAGCAGTCCCGCCGTCGGGCGACGCTGAGAGTCAGGATATCGGGCGGCACTCGATGACAGAGCGGCCCGACGCTTGCCGCCCGACGGCCTGTACTTCCAATCCAGCGGCGCGAGCCAACTCGCGGAACTTCGGAGAGGAACGAAGGACTGATGAAGAAGGGCGGCTGCGATCTCTTCCGGGGTCATGGTGTTCTCTCGCCTTGAGGCAGCTTGTACCAAGTCGCGTTGAAGGAACTTCCTCCCTCGCTGATAATAGGTAGGTTCGATCAGCTCCAGAAAGGCCGGAATTGATGTCCCCTGACAATCTCGAAAAACGCATCATTGCGATCGAAGCCGAAGTGGCCGAGCTCAAGGCCAAGCTCGCGACAGTGAGTGGCGAAGAAGTGCCTTGGTGGAAACACATTTCTGGTATCTTCGTTGATGACCCGGCCTTTGAAGAGGCTATGAAACTGGGCCGCGAGTGGCGGGAATCGTTTCGACCGAAGCCACCCCGGAAAAAGAAGAACGATGGTCGTTCTCGACACCGATCACCTGAGCCTCCTCGAAAGACGGGAGTCCGCAGCAAGCCAAAGCCTTCAAACCCGACTGGGTCGTCTTGATGCCGGATTCTGGGCCACGACGATCGTCACTTATTGAGGAGCAAACTCGAGGTTGGATGGCCTACATGGCGCGGGCGAAGACCGTCGCCCAGGAGATCGATGCCCATGCAAGGCTCAAGACGCATATCCAGAGCTTTCGGTACATCGTCGTCCTCGATTTCGATGAGGGTGCCGCTGTGAAGTATCGAGAGCTCAGCCAGTCCCGCCCCCGAATCGGTAGGATGGACCTGAAAATCGCGGCGATTGTCCTTGCCCAGAATGCGACCCTTCTGACGAGGAACCTCTCCGACTTCCGCAAGGTCCCAGGCCTGAAAGTCGAAGACTGGACGCTCCCGAACGAGAGCTTATCAATCCATCACATATCCCGGCTCGGGCCTTTCGGCGGCGTCCGGCTCTTTTCCCTCGAACCTCGCCTTGCGAGACCGGTGGTGTCAGTTCGTTTTTCGTCGAAAAATGAACTGACACGGAGCCACTCCGAAACTTCCCGATCGTGAGTCGAGGGCCAGCTCAATTCAAGGCAGCGTATTTCAGCGACGAAGGCGATCGTCCCAGGGCGAGACATCTCAGGGAAGGAGAGCCGAGATGGCAATCCGCCCGAGGATCTGGCCGTCGATGTCGAGCTCGATCTGGTCGGTGGGTTTGAGAACCACGCAGCGGCGGTAGCCCACGGGATCAACCCGGCCCGATGGCTCGGTGTAGACTTCGAGCTGTCCCGACCCCAGAGGAGTTCCCCCCGCCAGGTTGACGATCCAGTAAGCCGGAATGCCCCCCACAGCGTAGGCCAGGAGCTTCTCTCCGCGATCATACGCCAGCGTCGCGTCGGAAACTTCAACCACGAGCGCCACACGCGACGCATCGGGTTGAATGGAATAGTCGCGCGATTGACCTCGTACGATCGATATGTCGGGCTCGGGCTCGTCATAGTCCGGGATTCGCACCGGATCCTCCCTGGTGACGAAGTAGCCGGAGGGCATCAGGCGATCCATTACCTTGAACGTCTCCCTGCTGGCGATCGAATGAGGGCCTTTCTTGGGCATCTTACGAAATAAGACTCCTCCTACGAGTTCGACCTTGTGATCCTCGGTCAAGATCCCAGCTTCGATCATGGCATCATACTGGGCCACGTTCAGGCGGAAGGGAGCCGGGCTGCCGGCCGCTGGTGTTGGCCCTGGCGTGAATGCCGGCAGTGTCGGAGTGATTGTGGCCACGAGAGTTTTCCCTGAGGCAGGAAATCAGCTTTTCTCTTCTCCGCCAAGTGTAAAGTGTTCCCTGCTCTTCTCGATAGGCTTCTTCACCGTCCCTCCGTGGCTCCATTTCTTACAGCCGCCGGAACAGGACTGGCCTCGCCACGCTCATTCAAGGCGGACCGTCGCGGATTTTGACGTTGCCAGGCAGGGGAAGGCATGCCAAACTCTCGGCCACGGGCAATTCACGGTTCTGGAATCGAAGTCGACGGTCCCAATGAGGCAGATCACCTTGATGCCTTGATGGAGGGTTACGACCCACGTCGAGGTGCCCGGTCAATCGACTCCAGGGATGGGGGAAGGTCGATGCAACGACGCGGTCAGAACATCCGCAAGGGGTTTCTCAAAGGGATCTTGCTGTTCATCCGCTGGCTGCCGCTGACGACGGCGTCGGGGCTGCTTTCGGGATTCGGTCAGCTCGAGTACAGGCTGCACAAGCACCTGCGCAAGGCGTTCCAGGAGGCCGTCGGCGAGGCGCGGGAGACGCTCGATTGCGACTGGGATGTTCTCAAGATCAGCCAGGAGCTGGCCGGCAACCACATTCTCTGGCGGACCCGCGACATGCTCCTTGACGGCGTGTCCGATCGGCGGGCCGAGGGAATGTTCCGCATCAGCGGCAGGGAACACCTGGATGCAGCGATTGCCCAGGGCAAGGGCTGCATCGTCCTGACCAGCCACTTCGGTGCCCACATGCTGCCAGCACACTGGCTCTACCGCCAGGACTATCCTCTACGCTTGTACATGGAACGGCCCCACAGCGTCTCCCGGTTCATGTCCCGGCGGTTCGTCTCGGAAGGGCCGCTCAGCCAGGACAAGCTGTTCATCTCGCGCAAGGGGGGTTCCAAGGACGCGGCGAGCTCGATTCTTCGCGCGTCACGAGTGCTCAGAGCCGGCATGCTCCTCTTCCTTGCCGGCGACGTCCGCTGGTCGGGCCAACTGACCGAGCAGGCACAGTTTCTCGGCCGGACATTGCGGTTTTCCACCACCTGGATCGTCCTGGCCTCCCTGAGCGAAGCTCCCGTGGTCATCGTCTATTGCCGGATCGGCCCGGACCGGCGCTATCACATCGACTTCCATCCGTCCTTCCACGTTCCCAACGACGCCCAGCAGCAAGGCCAAACCGGCTACTGGGTGCAGCACTTCATGCATGTTCTCGAGCAGCAAATCCGCCTGCACCCCACCAATAGCAACGACTACCTGTTCTGGAGCGAGAACGAGGGCCAGGTGGCCTGAACTTTCGGGGCATGCGGATGCCTGCCAGCGAGGACGCAACCGTATTCCGCCCACCGCCCTCTGGACAGCCGGGTTGCCCGCGTTGTATCACCAAGCGAATAGCAGCATCAGAAAACGCGGCCTGCGGGCCGCTTCCGGCTGGAACTGGCCGGTGGGGAGCTGACGATGCCGGGGTTTGAGCTGGACAGTCGGGCTCATCTGCCCTTATGGTTGTCACTGACTGACCTCTCCCATCCTGCCGCAATCGTGCCGCTCGCCGCTCTCGGGGCGGCCGGCCTGGCCTGGCGGTTTGTCATGCTGATCGGCCTGGTCGTTCTCATGGCAGGGGGGATTGCGCTCTGGCGGCTGAGGAAACGCCATAGCGACCTTTCCACGAATCTGGAAACCGTGGCCGCCGAGCGGCGGCGGGCCGTCAAGGCCCTGCACGAGACCGAGGTCTTCTACCACACACTGGTCGAGACACTGCCGCAGCACATCCTGCGCAAGGACCTCGACGGGCGCTTCACCTTCGCGAACAAGCGCCTCTGCACTGAGCTGGGGCGCAGCCTCGAGGAGATTCGGGGCAAGACCGATTTCGATTTCTGGCCGCGCGAGCTCGCCGAGAAATACCGCCGCGAGGATCGGCAGGTCATCGAGAGCGGCCAGGGTCTGGACGTCGTCGAAGAGCACGTCACGCCCCAGGGAGAGACTCTGTACGTCCAGGTCATGAAGACGCCACTCTTTTCTCACGATGGCAAGCCCATCGGGATCCAGGGAATTTTCTGGGATGTGACCAGGCGGTTCCGGGCCGAGGAGCAGCTCAAGGAGCAGAACGTGATGCTCCAGGAACTGGCAAGTAGGGAGCACAAGGCTCTCGAGGAGCTCAAGCGGACCCACGCGGAGCTCAAGCGGACCCACGCGGAGCTCAAGAGCGCCCAGACCCACCTGGTTCAGAACGAGACGATGGCCAGCCTGGGACGTCTCGTGGCGGGTGTTGCCCACGAGATCAACAACCCTCTGTCGTTCGTGAGCAACAACGTGGCGGTTCTGGAACGCGATCTTAACGACCTGCTCGATCTCATCGAGCTTTATCGTCAGGGCGATGCCGACCTCGGGAAGGCCCAGCCCGATCTCATCGAGAAGATTAATGACCTGGACGAGCGCATCGACCTGAATTACAGCCTGCCCAACCTGCCCCGTCTGATCGGACGCACCCGCGAAGGACTCAGGCGAATCGAGCGCATCGTCAAGGAGCTGAGGCTCTTTGCCCGGGTGGACGAGAGTGAGTGGAACGAGGTCGATCTCAATCCGGGAATCAAGTCGGCGATCAACATAATCAAGGGCCATGCCCGCAAGCGAGGAGTGCGGATCGTCATGGACCTGGGGGCCTTGCCGCCGATCCGCTGCCGCTCAGCCAGAATCCATCAGGTCATCGTCAACCTGCTGACCAACGCCATCGACGCCTGTCCGGCGGAGACCGGTGTGGTCACGGTGCATACCCAGACCGAGCCCGAGGCCATGGGGGTCCGCATCGATGTTCAGGACAACGGCTCCGGGATCGATGAGACAATCCGCGAGCGCATCTTCGACCCGTTCTTCACGACCAAGCCGGTGGGTCAGGGAACCGGACTGGGCCTGAGCATCAGTTACGGCATCATCGAAGAGCACGACGGCCGGATCGAGGTTCAGTCCAGCCCCGGCGAGGGTGCCCGCTTCACCATCCACCTGCCCATCGAGCCCCGGCGCAAGCGTGGCGAGGAGTCAGCGCCCGCCATCTCGAGCCTGGATGACCACATCGACCGGACGCCGCCTTCGACCCCACCCACCCAGGATCGAGGTCGCGCTGCAACCGCTGCCAGCGTCCCCGGCCTCCTCTCCGGAGAGCTCGCACCATGAAACTCGGCCAGATCAACTCGGCCTGGGTTCAGGCCGGGCGGGGAACCTCCTACGGCATCCGGAAGACCCGCGAGATCGGCTTCGACTCCATCCACATCTTCGCCGACCCGCTGGACATCGATGACCAGGAGCGGGCGTTGATCCGCCGTGAGTGCACAGCCGCCGGCCTGCCAATCATCAGCGTTGCCTGCGTGGCCGTCGGCCTGACCGACTTCAACCCCAGCGAGGCTCATGACAAGACTGCGGCGCTCTTGCGCGCGGCCGGACTGCGACCATGAGCAGGATGTCGCGCCGGCTTGCCGCGCTGGCGCTTCTTGGGTCGCTGGTGGTCCTGGTGGGCTGGCCGCTTGCCGCGACGGTCCTGGAGGCGTGCCGGGCGCCGCAGCGGCTGGACCGGGCACTCACTTCGCTGGGGCTTGACGATTGGGCGCTGCGGATTCGCCGCGTGTGGAGCATCGAGCCCGAGCTCGCTTCGGGAAGCGTGCTCGATCCGGCCGCGACCGCACGGTTGCTCCGCGAAACGGGGGGCCTGGCCCGGCCGGCTCGACTGGCGGTCGAGACGCTTTCCCTGGTCTTCATGACGGCAGCTCTCGTTCTGCCGCCGGGCATTCTCCTGGCCTTACTCCTGTTCCGCACCGACATTTGGGGCAGAGGGCTGCTCCTGGGAATACTGGGCACCGCGGCGTTTGTGCCCTTGCCCTTGCACGCGACGGCCTGGCTGGGAGCGCTTGGCAACGCGGGGCGAATGCAGGCGATCGGGCTGCGGCCCGTCCTGGTCGGCCGCACGGGAGCGGCGATCATCCACGCGCTGGCCTGCTTGCCCTGGGTGGTCTTCCTGGTCGGCGTCGGCTTGCGCACGATTGAGCCGGAGCTCGAAGAATCTGCCGAGCTCGACATGCCCGCAGGTCGGGTCTGGAGCAAGGTGACCTTGCGCCGTGGTGTGGGGGCCATCGCCGTGGCCGCCGTGGCCGTCGCCGTGCTCACGGCCGGTGACATGACCGTGACGGACTTGCTTCAGGTGCGCACCTACGCCGAGGAAGCGTACGTCCAGTTCACACTGGGGCGAGGGCCAGCCGACGCCGCTCTCGTATCGGTCCCGCCCCTGATCATCCTGGGCGGCTCGATCGTGCTGATCGCCCGGTCGCTCATCCGTGCGGATCCTGCCCGCCTGGCCTCGGCCTTTGCTCCGGCCCGGCTGTGGAAGCTCGGACGCTGGCGTGTTGCGGCGGGTGCCTCGCTGCTCCTCTTGTTCGGCAACCTGGTGGCGTTGCCGCTCTACAGCCTGGTCTGGCGCGCCGGCCGAGTGGGGGGGCGGGCCCGGCTCGGTCAACCGCCGGCCTGGTCGTTCGCAGGCCTGCTGGGAACGCTCGGCTTCGCCGCCGCCGAGAGCTGGGAGCCGATCCAGACCAGCCTGATGCTGGCAGCCTGCGCGGCGACGGTCACGGCCGCCCTGGCCTGGGTCCTGGCCTGGGTCAGCCGGTATTCTCTCGCCTGGCAGGTTCTGCTGCTGGCGACGCTCGCCTTGACCCTGGCCACGCCCGGCCCGGTCGCCGGCATGGCACTCGAGCTGGCCTATCGCTGGTTCCCCCCGATCTACGACTCGCCGCTGGTCGTGGTCATGGCGCAGTCGATCCGCACTCTGCCCTATGCGCTCTTGATTCTCTGGCCAGCCCTGCGGATCCTTCCTGGCGAGCTGCTGGAATCTGCCGTCCTGGACGGCCATGGCCCCTGGGGCCAACTCTGGCACGTGATTCTTCCGCTTTCGCGGCGCGTGCTCGCGGCGGCCTGGTGCGTGGCCTTCGTGCTCGGCTTCGGCGAGCTGCCGGCAACCAACCTGCTTCAGCCCCCCGGCATCACCACGATCACGTTCCGCATCTGGACATTGCTGCACACCGGCGTCGAGAGCCATCTCGCCGGCGTGGCCCTGGTCACGCTGGCCGTACTTGCCATTGCGGCGCTGGCCGCGGTTCTGGGGCTGAGGGTGCTGCTGTCGTCGGATCGCTGAGGACACGGGAAACTGTCGGTGAGAGCCCGCACCCTCCGAAAGCCACGTATCGGTTCTTCTAACCATTTATCTCAAAATGAGTTATGTCCATCACCATCCAAAAAGTCACCAAGCAGTCACCATTTTTCCGAAGCCGGCTACGAATCTCATGGTTCGCATGAGTTGGCACGGCTTCCATGGATTCAGCGATCGAAGTATCACGTGTTATTTCTTATATTTAATCTGTCCGGTCGTGTCCCAGATTCATCGCCGAAATCCGCGGCCCGAAAGGCGATGACAATTGACCCACAATAATACCGATACGTGGATATGGCCATTCATAATTCACATTATTGCAAAATCTT
>JAFAHT010000485.1 GCA_019237095.1 Planctomycetaceae bacterium | reverse complement strand
AATGACAAACTCGCTACAGCAAAACTCGGGCCGAACAGTATTGGCAAGACACCCCCGAGGGGCGTCGTCGCGACCGCCGTTGCACCGACCCCCTGGGTGACGAAATCACCGCGATTGGCTATTCTCCATGATGTCCGGGCGCGGAAGTCAATGCGATTCCGTACCCCCATCACGCATTCCCTCTGTCCGGCCTCGCAAACCGCAACGAGAGCGGCGGCCGGTTGATCCTTGATTTCCCATGAGAGGCCGGTTCGTCCCATGAAGGCACTGCTCATTGTACTCGGTTTGCTGTCGGCGCTCTTGATCGTGCTCCAACTGGTCATGGGCCTGTTGATCCGCAACGGCCAAGCTTCGTTGCGGACCGCACACTTTCATTCGGGCAGCCTGATGGTCCTGGTTGCCCTCGCATACATCGCCCTGTCGCTCTCGGCAATTCTTTCCAGGCCTCGCGAGGAACGATTCTGATCGGGGACTGGACACCGGATCTGCCGCCGAATCCTCGCTTCAATCCACGCTCAAGAGCGGCTCGACGTTGCCCTCGTTCGTGAACCGGCCGAGCAGGAACCTGGCCTTGGTCTGATATCCCAGAAATGACCGAGGGGCGGAAGGGCCCAGGCTGCGGTAGATGACCAGCGTGTCGTCTCGTCCCCAGCTCACCCGGACGGCGAACGCCACGTCCTGCTCGCAGACCTTGGAATCCTGAGCGACGGTGAGCACCCTCCAGCTCAGCCGCTTGCGGTGCCGCCTGGGATCCCATGAGACCAGGAGGGGAAGCCAGCACCGCCCTCCTCGCGCCATGCAGCTCAGTGTGAGATGGCTATGATCGTCCAGGACGCGAAACTGTCCGCGGTCGGTCTCATAAGGTACGGCAGGCAGCGCGACCGGCAAGACCTGGGCCGTCGCGCGGCCGCTGGAGGTCCGCAGGAGCAGACCGCGACAGCCGGGAATCGGCTCGGCCGTGACCCCGGCAGGCAGGTCGAATTCCGTTTCGAGAGGCCTTCCTCGCAGGTCTTTGCCGTCGATCTGATCGCCCAGAAGGGCCATCTTGCGCCCGCGAACCAAGAGAGCGGTTCGCGTGCAGCGAAGCCCCGACGATCGGTAGGACCATTCGAGCAGATCGGCGACCGAGTTGGAGATCCATGAGCCGGGTCTGGCTGAGGACAATGCGGCGACCGTGCTTGTCAGCCGCCAGTTGGGGCCCAGCCAGGAATATCCCGAACCCATCAACTCGAACCGTGTCTGGGGCTCCCGCCGGCGGTGGTCGACGACGAGCAGATCATCACGTTTTTGCCAGCCCCCACGCAGAACCGCCAGCACATGCCGGGAGCTCGACCAGGCGGGAAGCGGGGGCGGAACGTGCAAGGCGTCGGGCAGCGAGAGCCACCAGCCGATCACCCGCGCCTCGCCACTGCGCGCATACGCCCGGGCTAGCTGCGCGAGGCTCGTTCGATAGCCGGCGTCGAGTTCCACCGCGTCGAAATCGGTCGTCGGAGTGCCAGCCGGCCGGGAGAACCGCAGCAGAGATCGGAGCAACGCCAGAGCCTGACGATCAACCCTCTGGGACCATCCTGGACGACAGTGCTTGGCCTCGGCCAGGCCTCTGACACACTGCCGCCAATCGGGGATGCTCAAACGGATCGGCGCGCCGTCAGCCTCGAGCTCGCGCGCGAACCAGCGTTCAAGACTCGCCGAGTTCCCCTGGCGCACCCAGGCGCAAAGTGCCCGTGCCAGGGATTCAAGACCAGGCGGAAGGTCGCTGACTCCAAAATCGTTCATACTCGACTGCCGGATTCTTGGGCGGACCTGCACATGAAAGTGACGGACCTGATTGGGCGGTCGATCTTTGACACAGATTCGCGTGGTTTCCGACGGAGCAGGAGCGATCGACGTAACTCACGAGTTATTCTGACAGATCGGCACGAAAGCCGGGCAGACTTTGGAGGAAATTGATGCCGTAATTCGAGTGAAAACCTCTCTGGCATTGGGTTTGCACTAGTAATTTCCCGTGATCTGCAAGTAGTCACAAAAAAGAGTAGCCCTGAGAAGTGACAAAAAGAGTAAAGTTCGGGTCGCTTCTAAGTTATAAGCAACCACCCCCTGGCGACGGTCGTTTTGCTCATGATTGGTAAAACGGCTCCCCCGCCAAAGGGCGAGCGGGACGCCTCGCACGACCCCCCGTTCGCCCTTTCTCGCGACACGGCCTGGATTCGAGGTTTGTCCCTCTGAGGTTCAGGCCTTCAACTAACCGGCCAGTTGATTGGTGCCGTACGACTAAGGGAGAGGTAGTCGTACGGAACTGATTCTCTGGCCGGTTTTTTTTCTTTTCACCGAGCATCAGCGCGCAGGGGTCTTGACCGCCGCCTCGTCCAGCAGCGACTTGACCGCCCGGTCGAGATCGTCGCCCCGTACATCCTTGAAACGGATCACGCCCGCCCGGTCCAGCACAAAGATCGACGGGAACAAGCGAATGCCCCACCGCGTGGTGATGGGGCCGGCCATGCCGCCATCCCACCAGCATCGCCACGTGATCTCGCCCCTGGCGATCGACTGCCGGAGCGTATCCACGCTGGCGTCCGTGTTTACGCTCACCAGCGCGAGCGGCTTGCTCGCATGCCGGGCGACGAGTTCGCGCTCCTGGGGGTACATGCCGACGCAAGGGCCGCACCAGTTGCCGGAGAACGTAAGCACGACGACCTTGCCTCGATATTCTTCGAGCGCGAACAGCTTCCCCTGGTGATCCCGCCCCACGACCTCCGGCGCGAGCTTGCCGACGCTCAGATTCCGCAGCGCGAAGAGCTCGCCCTCGGCGATCGCGCCCAGCGGCCGCTTGTCGTGCCAGTCCGGAACGTCGGCGAACTCGGCAATGACCCACTCGAGCAACGCCTCGGCCTGCCGGTCCAGGGCGTCCGGGTCAGCTTTCTTCACGAGCTGCGCCGTGGCTGCCTTGTGCCGCTCATGAACGTATTCGTCGATCATCGCCGGCTTTTCGCGAATCCGGCGCACCATCCAGGCCTGTAACATCTTGTAGACTGCCAGTTGATGGCACGCCTGGCCCCGGTCGAAACGTTTGGGGTGCCGCTCCAGCACGGCTCGAATGAGCGCCTCGGCGACCGGAAAATGGCCGAAATGAAAGATCCTCCCACAGATTTCGCCCATGCCCGGTTCTCGTTCGTGTCCCTGAAGCAGTTCTATGGCCCGGTACGACTGGTCGCCGGGTCCTCTGCCCGCATTTATGATGACGAACTCCAGGGCCTCGACCACTGCGGGATCGTGCGGATGTGCCACAACCAATGCGAGGACTTCCTCGGTATTCTTGACCGTCTCCGCGTGGGCGCGATCCATGACTGGCTTCTGCGCCGCCACCGTTGTCTTGCCCTTGAATTCCTTCCTGAATCGCTCCCGCGCCTCGCTCTGCCGTTTCGAGATCACCTCGAGCCGGTCTTTCACCGAGCCAGCTGCCTGCCCGTAAACTGCGCCCGCGGCCGCCAGTACCATAGCCGTCGAGGTGATGCTCAGGAAGTGGCTTCGCATGATGCCGGCTCATTGACCAGAGACAATCGGAGAAACATGAGTCCCGATCAGACAACCGTAGGACCATTATTGACGCCTGTCAATTCTCGGCCGTCACGCGTGCGTTTTCGATCGCTTTGGATGGGCCGGCCGGAGCCTCGGATTGTGCCTGCGGAGCATGGTGAACCGGCCCGTCCGCAGGTGACAAAACGCGGCGTTGTCTGCCAAAACGGCAGGGCGTGTCGAGCAGCTCTCCTTGATCCACGAATGTAAGTCCTTTGTTCATCGCACTTTCAGTAATTTGCTGGTGATGGTACATGAGTTGCATCTAAGGGGTGCAACTACTCGTAGGGGAGCTGTCAGATGACACGACTCCCGGGTCGTGCCGGGCGGTTTGATCTCGGCCGACACGTTGGATAACGGCGAAGGAGAAACAACGTGGCGAAGATTCTGGCCTATGAAGATGAGGCCCGTCAAAAGCTGGTCAGTGGCGTGGGCAAGCTGGCGCGGGCCGTCAAGAGCACGCTGGGCCCGCGCGGGCGGAATGCCGTGATCGACAAGGGGTGGGGAGCCCCGACCGTGACCAAGGACGGCGTGACCGTGGCCGAAGAGATCGAGCTCACCGATCCCTATGAAAACATGGGGGCTCAGCTCGTCAAGGAAGCGGCCTCCAAGACTTCCAACGCGGCCGGCGACGGCACGACCACCGCGACCGTGCTGGCCGAGGCGATCTTCAAGGAGGGCCTCAAGGCCCTGGCCGCTGGTGCCGATCCGATGGCCTTGAAGCGGGGCATTGATAAGGCCGTCGAGGCCGTCGTCGAGAACGTCAAGGCCCAAGCGAAGAAGGTTTCGGGAAAGAAGGAGATCACCGAGGTTGCCGCGATCGCTGCCAACAACGACCGCTCGATCGGTGAGAAGCTGGCCGATGCCTTCGAGAGGGTTGGCACCGACGGCGTCATCACCGTCGAGGAGGCCAAGGGCTTCGAGACGACCGTGGACGTGGTCGAGGGCATGCAGTTCGACCGCGGGTTCCTGAGTCCCCACTTCGTCACTGACCCCGATCGCATGGAAGTTGTGCTCGAAGACACCTACGTGCTGATCCACGAGGAGAAGATCGGTTCCCCGACCAAGCTGATCCCCCTGCTTGAGAAGCTCGCCAAGGCCAACAAGCCGCTCCTGATCATCGCCGAGGATCTCGAGGGCGAGGCCCTGGCCACCCTCGTCGTCAACAAACTGCGGGGCATCCTCAAGGTCGCCGCCGTCAAGGCCCCGGGCTATGGCGATCGCCGCAAGGCCATGCTCGGCGACATCGCCGTGTTGACCGGAGGCAAGGCCATCTTCAAGGACCTGGGCATCGACCTGGAGAACATCCAGCTCAGCGATCTGGGCCGCGCTCGCAAGGTCACGATCGACAGCGAGAACACCACGATCGTCGAAGGCGCCGGTTCGTCGGATGAGATCAAGGGCCGGGTCGAGATGATCCGCAAGGAAATCACCACGACCGACAGCGGGTACGACCGCGAGAAGCTCCAGGAGCGGCTCGCCAAGCTCGCCGGCGGCATCGCGCAAATCAACGTCGGCGCCGCGACCGAGACCGAGATGAAGGAGCGCAAGGCCCTCGTCGAGGATGCCCTGCACGCCACTCGCGCGGCCATCGAAGAGGGAGTCGTCCCCGGCGGCGGCGTGGCCCTGATCCGAGCGAGCAAGGTAATCGACGGCCTCGAGCTCACCGGTGACGAAAAGCTGGGCTCGGAAATCGTCCGCCGCGCCATCGAACAGCCGGCCCTGTTCATCGCCGAGAACGCTGGAGTCGACGGCGCTGTCGTCGTCAGCCGCATCAAGAAGAGCAATGATCCCCATTACGGCTACAATGCCGAGACCGGCGAATGGGGCAACCTGCTCGAAGCGGGCATCGTCGACCCCGTCAAAGTCACACGCCTGGCCCTTCAGAACGCCGCGTCGGTCGCGGGTCTGCTCCTGACCACCGAGGCCCTCATCGCCGAGCCCCCGAAGAAGAAAGAGGCCGCTGGCCATGAGCCTCATGCTGGCGGAGGCATGGGTGGCATGGGCGGAATGGGTGGCATGGGCGGAATGGGTGGCATGGGCGACATGGGAATGATGTGAGCCCGGCCCGCGATCTTGACAGACCACAGGCGATAGCGATTCGGTTTCTGGGAATTCATGCATAAAGGACATCAGGCAATGGCAAAGCTGGCAATTCGTCCCCTGGAAGACAGGGTGGTGATTCAGCAGATCGAGGCGGAAGAGAAAACGGCCGGCGGCATCGTCCTTCCCGATACGGCCAAGGAGAAACCCCAGCGCGGCAAGGTGCTGGCGGTAGGCCCCGGCAAGCTCCTCGATTCCGGCGAGCGTGCCGAGATCGGCGTGATCGAGGGGGACGAGGTCCTCTTCGGCAAGTACTCGGGCACTGAGATCAAGGTGGACGGCGAGGAAATCAAGATCCTTCGCGAATCCGACATCCTGGCCAAGATCGTCAAGTGACACGGCACGGCACCGCAGCCGGTCTCTATCCCCAACCTGTTCGAGGAGCAAACGTCCGTGGCAAAGCAACTGATCTTTTCCGACGCCGGTCGCCGCAAGATGCTCGGCGGCGTCGATATCCTGGCCAAAGCAGTGGGCTCGACGCTCGGCCCGACCGGGCGGAACGTCATTCTGAGCAAGTCGTTCGGCGGCCCGCTGGTCACTAAGGACGGAGTTACGGTCTCGAAGGAAATCGAGCTGGGCGACCCGTTCGAGAACATGGGCGCCAAGCTGGTCAACGTGGTCGCCTCCAAGACGTCCGACGTGGCCGGTGACGGCACGACGACCGCGACCATCCTGGCCCGCTCCATCTACCGCGAGGGCTTGCGCAATGTGACTTCGGGCGCCAACCCCACAGCCGTCCGCCGTGGGATCGAGAAGGCCGTCGAGGTGGCCGTGAACGAGTTGCACGACAAGCTTTCGCGGCCCGTGTCCAAGAAGGAGGAGATCGCCCAGGTCGGGTCGATCTCGGCGAACAACGACCCGACGATCGGCGCGATGCTGGCTGACGCCGTCGAGAAGGTTGGCCGGGATGGCGTGATCACGGTGGAAGAAGGCAAGACCGCCAGCACCGTGCTCGAATTCGTCGAGGGTATGCAGTTCGACAAGGGTTACCTGAGCCCCTATTTCGTGACCTCGCCGACCACCATGGAGGTCCTCTTCGAGGATGCACTGATCCTGCTTCACGAGAAGAAGATCAGCAGCCTGCGCGAGCTGATCCCCCTGCTCGAGAAGGTCGCCCAGTCGGGCAAGCCGCTGCTGGTCATCGCCGAGGACGTCGAGGGCGAAGCCCTGGCCACCCTGGTCGTCAACAAGCTGCGGGGCGTACTCAACATCGCCGCGGTCAAGGCCCCGGGCTTTGGCGATCGCCGCAAGGCCATGCTCGGCGACATGGCGGTCCTGACCGGCGGTACCGTGATCAGCGAGGACCTGGGCTTGAAGCTCGAAAACCTTCAGCTTAGCCAACTCGGCCAGGCCAAGAAGATCAAGGTCGACAAGGACACGACAACCATCATCCAGGGGGCCGGCAAGAAGGCCGCCATCCAGCGCCGGATCGATCAGCTTCGCCGCCAGATCGAGGAGACCGACAGCGAGTACGACAAGGAGAAATTCCAGGAGCGGCTCGCCAAGCTCTCCGGCGGCGTGGCTTTGATTCGCGTTGGTGCGCCGACCGAGGCCGATATGAAGCAGACCAAGGCCCGCATCGAGGACGCCTTGCATGCGACCCGGGCGGCCGCCGAAGAGGGGATCGTCCCCGGTGGCGGCGTGGCCCTGATTCGCGTGATTCCGGCCGTTGAGAAGCTGCAGTCCGAGCTGCAAGGCGACGAGAAGCTGGGCGCGGCCATCATTCTGAGGGCCCTCGAGGAGCCGACCCGTTACATCGCGTCCAACTCCGGCCAGGACGGCGGAGTGATTGCCGAGGAGGTCAAGTCGAAGTCAGGCGCTGTGGGCTTCGACGCGAATACCGGCAACTTCGTGGACATGTTCGAAGCCGGAATCATCGACCCGACCAAGGTCACCCGAACCGCGCTTCAGAATGCCGCCTCGATCGCCGCGCTCATGCTGACGACCGAGGCCATGATCACCAACATCAAGGACGACGAGAAGGAAGGCGGACCGGGAATCGAGGGTTCCGTCCGCTAATGCCCTGCTCCGGGTTGTAATCTTTATTTCTGTTCGGCGCGGGGGTCTGACCCCGCGGAGCGGGCAAGGTTCTCCGGCCTTGCCCGCTCCGGCCGCCTCTATCAGGCACGGCGGAGAGAGCAGCAAGGCCCGTTCGACGTTCGCACCGCGAGGATCCGGCATGACGATTGCTATCCCAACTAGATGAGCAACCCTTTCCCGGATCTTCCCGCGCCGGATCGCCTGTCAGGAATTGGCGTCGTATGTTATTCTGGGAATATCAATGGAGTTGGGGAAGGTCGATGGACGGCCTTCGTCAATGCCGGAACGTCCATGAGGACTGCTGAGACGCCATGCCGATGGCCACGACCAAGCGCGATTTCTATGAGGTACTCGGGGTCGCCCGCGACTCGGAGCCCGACGACGTAAAACGAGCCTACAGGCAGATGGCGCTCAAGTTTCACCCGGACCGAAATCCGGGCGACAAGGACTCCGAGAAAAAGTTCAAGGAAGCGGCCGAGGCCTACGAGGTTCTGTCCGATCCCGAAAAGCGGCAGCGGTACGACCGCTACGGCCAGGCCGGGCTGGAGGGTGCGGCCGTCCACGACTTCCGCTCGACCGACGACATCATGTCGGCGTTCAGCGACATCTTCGGCGGCGGACTCTTCGGCGACCTCTTCGGCGAGCGCAGGCGCGGGCCACGCCCCGGGCCGGACTTGCTGATGAAGCTCGAGATCGAGCTCGTGGAGGCGGCGCGGGGTACGTCCCGCAGTATTGAAGTGAGCCGCCAGGAGTTTTGCAGCGACTGCCGCGGCTCGGGCTCGCGCAAGGGGACGAGCCCCACGACTTGTAACTACTGTGGCGGCCGGGGCCAGATCGTTCAGGCACGCGGCTTCTTCCAGGTAGCGACCACCTGCCCGGCCTGCGGCGGTGATGGGGTAAGAGTTACCGATCCTTGTCCCAACTGCCGAGGCGCCGGCCGCACTCCCTCGGTGAGCAAGCTCCAGGTCGATGTTCCACCCGGCGTGGAAAGCGGCATGTGGCTGCAGCTTCGCAACCAAGGCGAACTGGGAGACATCGGAGCGCCGCGAGGCAACCTGCGCATTCAGGTGGTGGTCAAGCGGCATCCGTTCTTCGAGCGGCGGCGTAACGATCTCTTCTGCCAGGTGCCGATCAGCTTTGCCCAGGCTACGCTGGGCGCCGAGATCCAGGTCCCCACGCTCGATGGTCCCGGCGGCGTCATGGTTCCTCGCGGCACACAGAGCGGCGAGATGATCCGGATCAAGGGGCGCGGTATGCCCGATATCAGTGGCCGCGGACGGGGAGACGAGCTGGTCGAGGTCGTGGTCGAGACCCCGCGTCACCTGACGCCCCGACAGGAGGAATTGCTCCGGGAATTTGCCGAGATCGAGCATGAGCAAGTCAGTCCCAGGCGAAAAAGCTTCTTCGAGAAACTGCGGGACTATTTCACTGAGGAAACCGAGACCCCGGAGATCAGCCAAGACACCTGATCCGCAGCATCCCGACCGCTTCCCCCGCTGGCGGCCAGAACCGCTGTCCGCCCCAAGAGGTGAATCATGACCAAGCTCAATACTCAGTCCGATCATCCCAACCAGACGGTGCCAAGTTCGCAATCCGCCTCGGATCGGCCCCTGGATGCGGCTGCAGAACCGGGTCCGAACGCCGGCCAAGCCAACGGAGTCTCTCTTTTGCCCAGTGAGGAGATCGACCTCTTACAGAAGGAACGCGACGAGCTGAAGAACCAGGTCCTGCGTAGCCAGGCGGATTTCGCCAATTACCAGAAGCGCGCCAGGCAGCAGGCCGATGAGGTTCGAACCTACGCAATCGGTAACTTGGCGCAGGACGTGCTGGGCGCCATCGACAACCTCGAGCGCGCCATCGAAGCCCTTCGCGCATCGGCTAACCAGGGAATCACGTCCGGGCTGGACATGGTACAGAAACAATTGCTCGGCATCCTGGCCAAGTATGGGGTCGAGCCGATCGCCGCACTGGAACAACCGTTCGACCCCAACTTCCACGAAGCGATCATGCAACAACCAAGTGCCGAGCATCCCGAGGGCACCATTGTCGCGGAGCTGGGCAAGGGATACAAGATCCATGACCGCGTGCTCCGCCCCAGCAAGGTGGCCGTCTCGGTCAAACCCTGATGCTTCGGCCCCTGGAACGAATCGGCGAATGAAGCGAGCGTCCTTGATCCGATCCACGGATCTGGAGGCCAAGATGAAGACAGATCTGCTTGTTTGTAGGGAGTGACTGATGCCAACTTACGATTATGTATGCGACACCTGCGGGAATGAATTCGAGGCCTTCGAGTCGATCGTGTCTCAGCCCCAGACCGATTGCCCCAACTGCAAGGCTCCCAAGCTTCGCCGCAAGATCGGACCCGGCGCGGCCATCCTCTTCAAGGGCTCGGGGTTCTACAAGACCGACTATCGCAGCGACTCGTACAAGAATGCCGCCAAAGCCGAGAAGTCGTCGTCCGGCTCGTCCGGCACGTCCAAGAGCGACTCGTCCGAGAGTGATGCACCCAAGACCGATTCCAGCAAGTCGAGCTCCACTCCCTCCTCGACTTCTTCGAACGGGGCTGTCTGATGATCCGGGGCCGCTGCCCAATCTGCTCCAAGACGTTCAGCATCGCCACGCTGGACGACCTGCCGCCATTTCCTTTCTGCTCGGACCGCTGCCGCTTGATCGACCTGGGACGGTGGATCGATGGCGCCTACGCGGTGCCTGTCGGCTCGTCCGCCTCCCCGGAGGCAGAGGACGAGGCGTCCGCGGTCGAGCGCGTCGCGGACGACGACGAGCCTGATTGAATCCTCGAGCTCTCGCCACGATTGGTAGCGTGCGTCAAGCTTGCGCTGGCACCGTCCCTTTGAGCGGCACCCAGAACGTTCATGATGGCACTCACCCTTCATGTCTTCCGCTGGTGGCTACAGCAGCCTCAGAACTCCTGATCTACCGGACTTTGATCCGGCGCCAAGTCCGGAGTTTCGGCCTGGCCGGCGATCGATCAGTGGTTAGCCTTGACGTCTCCGAGGCGGATCTTCCAGACCTCATCCTTTGGGAAAAGCAGCAAGCCGCTCGAGCTTCGCAAGCGCCTCGCGGTCGCCGGGGCACTCGGCCAGCACGTCGCGCCACGACTTCTCGGCCTCGGCGAGGTCGCCGCGCTCGGCGGCGAGCATGGCCAGGTTGCGCCGGGTGAGATGTCCGTGGATCCCCTGGTCGAAGCTGCAAAACTTGTCGGGACGCTCGAGCTTCAAGATTCGCCGCCAGCAACTCTCGGCGTCGCTCGACTCGCCCCGATGACGGTGCACCACACCCTTGCGGAACAACAGCTCCGCGTCCGCGGGGTCGAGCTCGAGCCCCTCGGCACACGTCCGCAGCGCTTCCCGCGTTGCTCCCGTCATCTGGTACGCGCGGGCGATCAGGGCATACAGCTTCCGCACGATCGAATAGGTCGGCGCCGAGCGCGCCAGGCTGCGCTTCAGGTACTCCAGCGCCGCGGGCCAGCGCTCCCGCTCGACGGCGATCGCCCCCAGGTTGAACAGCACAAAAGGCTCGTCCGGCCGTTCCTCCAGCTCGCGCTCGAGGATCTTCGTATCGCGCTCGAGCTTCCGCGACCGCAGCGCCTTGTCGACATATCCGGTGTGCCGCACGGTCAGGTCGGTCCAGCGCACCGGAATCTTCGCCCGGCGAAGCGACGGCAGGATCTGGTCGTGAACCCGATAGGTCCACCTGACATCCCGGCGAAGCGGAAACAGCCGGATGTGGTCGACGACGGTGTCGCCGCCGGTTCCGTCGGGGCTGGGGTCGCACGCGCAGCGCACCACGTAACCGGCCGGGTCGCCGAGTCTGAGGCTTTGGAGTATGCCTTCGAGCTTCTAGCGCTCAGGCGGATCAACCACGTCGTCGGCATCGAGCCAGAACGCATAATCCCCCGTCGCGTGTGCCAGCGCCTCGTTCCGTGCCGCGGCGAAGTCGTCGATCCAGGCGAAATCGAAAACATTCGCTCCGAACGAGCGCGCGATCCCGACCGTCCGGTCCGTGCTGCCCGTATCGACGACCACGGTTTCGTCAAACAGCCCACGCACTGACTCCAAGCAATGCGGCAGGTTATCTTGCTTGTCTTTCACGATCATGGTCAACGACGTCGTGGCCTTGCGCCCCGGAAGATTCTGAGCCACGGATGAAACACGGATGAAACACGGATCAGGCAATGAATCCTGGTATGCGTTGGGAGGGAGTGCATCGGCCGCCCGTGGTAGCCTCTTGCCGGCCAATTCCCATCCGTGTTCATCCGTGGCTGATCCTGCATTTCTGCCAGAATCATGAGCCGCCGCTCCACCGCGTCGATAGTTTGCTCCCAGGTGAAGTGGCTTCGGATGTGCTCGCTCGCCGCCATGCCCGTGGCTCTTGCCGCGTCCCGGTCGCTCGCCACGCGCTTGAGCAGCTCGGCCAGCGCATCCACGTGCGTGGGTGTCAGACTTTGCGTGTGTGGGTGTCTGCGTGTGTGGGTGTCAGACTTTGCGTGTGTGGGTGTCAGACTTTGTTTTTGGTTTCGAACACAGCACGTAAGAACCAAGAACAAAGTCTGACACTATCCCTCTCTATAACCGGTTCTGCGCCCCCGATTGGCCGCTCCGGGCCCCCTCGAGGAGGGAGGTCAAGTCGTCCCGCCCATCACTCTCCAAGCCAGATCTCCTCAGGTTCGCGGATTTCGTTCAGGCATAGGCTAGCCATTTTCGCATTTCATAAGGGAAGAAGTCCAACCCAATCCCATGAGGGCATTAACAATGAGGAACGATCACAAACTCAACGTGTGGCCTACTCCGCCCGGCCGCGCGCCGAGTGCGTCGGTGGCACCTGCTGCCCGTCTCGACGATCGCCGCAAGAATGACAATTCAGCCGAGTTCGATCGTTTGCTGGAGACAACCCGGGGATTCGAGAGCCACGGTCAGTTCGTGGATGTCCGCGATTCACTGCGGTACGTTCTGGGGCCAAACCGCCCGCTAGATTTTTTTCAAAGGCGTGTCTGACAAGCACGTCCTCTGGCAATGTTCTGGTAGACCGGGACGGATGCGGAGCTCAACGACATCCAGCTTCTCGATCGGAAAAAAAGCGACTCCATGCTGATCTCCACCAGGTCGAAGGGTATCGGGCATACTAACGAAGCGTCAGCGAGGGATGCAGCAATTCCGTTGCGGTAAGGAAGAGGGACCCTCGCTGACGCTTCGGGTTGGTATTCGGTGTAACTCATCCAATAGCCATCGGTCGAAGCGTGCTGAAGCTCGCGGTGGAGATCGGTGAGGAGTGTCGGTTTTTTTTGGCCTCGGAACGGTTGTGCCAAAACAGTTAGGTCGAGTCAAAGTCGCCAACCGATAGCGCAAACCAATGCAGAGCATTATTTTACGTCGTCACAAACTAAATACGAATATTCCCAAGTGA
This sequence comes from Planctomycetaceae bacterium, assembly GCA_019237095.1. Lineage (GTDB taxonomy): Bacteria > Planctomycetota > Planctomycetia > Isosphaerales > Isosphaeraceae > Aquisphaera. The sequence goes on along the minus strand of JAFAHT010000485.1, from coordinate 424 downwards.
ACTGCCACTGAACGCTCTTGGGGCATTTTGTTGGGCTGCGTGAAATTCGAAAATCTCGACAAATCTAGACATGCATGATCCCAGCTTGTCAGGGCGTTGATGCCCGGCTCGGCGCGCAGCAGCGACGGCGAATCGGAATGCCTCATTCACTCCCGCTCGGGGTATAGGCAGCAAAAGAGCCTAAGGTACACGCCGAACTGGACGGGTGGGTGCATAAAATCGTTGTCTCATGACCCCGACCAACTCGACACCTCTGATGAGACCCGGGATAATCACGGCTGTCGATCTCGAAAACAGGGCACGCTCCCGACACCGATCCGCTCCCGCTACCACGTCGCGCATCGAATCAAGTCAGCGACAAAATATCAAAAGAGATGACACCATTGACCTGAGCGCTCGCAATCCGTTTCGCGTCTCGCTGCAC
>JAFAHT010000229.1 GCA_019237095.1 Planctomycetaceae bacterium | reverse complement strand
CGGCGGAAGCGGGCAGAGGCCCACCGCGGCCTCTGCGGGTGACGGCGGCAACCACCTCGACCCGCGCAATCCGCGTGAGGAAAATCTCATGGGCGGCAGCCGGATCGGCTAGGCCTTGGACCCATCCGCTTCCGATCTCGTTGAGGTAACGCTTGACGATCGCGCTGGCGTCGAAGACCAAAGCGGCCATGTCAGCGCCGCTCGCGGATGATGGTTTCCGAGAGGGATTCCCCCACGGTGGTAATCGGCTGGAAATCCGGCCTGGACGCAGGATCGGCAGGGATGGGCAGGCTGGACATCAGGCCGGATTTCAGTAACTGCTGCTTGAACTCTTCCTCGGACATCGGCCTGACGCGGGTGGCCGGCGACTGATTGCCCGAAGCGGTGCCCGCCCGCAACTCGTGGACAAGGCGTTCAACCAGCTCGAGCCTGTCCTGGTGAGACAGTCCAATTAGCGAGCGCTCAATGGTTTCCCACTGCTGATCTGTCATGACGTTCTATCCTTTTAGGATGCGTTCCGTATTTTCGGCAGAATAGCATAACCCCCGATCTTGCCAAGCCAGCCATTACCCACGCTTGCCATGCCCGTCCGGTCGTGGTAGTCGTTGGCCTTGGGAACGCACAAGGACGGGCATCGCAGCAAATAGCCATCTTGCAGGCACGCTTGAAGCCGCTGGCGAGTGGCGACTCCGGCCACGAGAGAACCGTCAACTGCGCTGAAGCAACAATCCGACGACCGAAGATTAATTAATCTTTAGAAACGGTTCCAGGAATCGACATCTCGGACCCCGGCCCCTACGATGTACCTGGGAACATGGCAGGGGCCCGCCATGCGGATCGTCAGGACTGGAAGCAATGGATGATTCACTCATGTTGGTAAACGATCCGCTCTGGTACAAGGATGCCATCCTCTACGAGGTTCACGTTCGCGCTTTCTGCGACAGCTTCGGTTATGGGCACGGAGACTTCCAGGGACTGACCCAGAAGCTCGATTACTTGCAGGACCTGGGGATCACGGCCATCTGGCTCTTGCCCTTCTACCCGTCGCCGCTGAAGGACGACGGCTACGACATTGCCGACTACACGAGCATTCACCCGCTCTACGGCAATCTCGAGGACTTCAAGGCCTTTCTGGAAGCAGCCCATGAACGCGACATCCGGGTGATCACCGAGCTGGTGATCAACCACACGTCGGACCAGCATCCCTGGTTCCAGCGCGCCCGGCATGCTGTTGCCGACAGCCCGGAACGCAATTTCTATGTCTGGAGCGACAACCCCGAGAAGTACCGGGACGCCCGGGTGATCTTCAAGGATTTCGAGCCATCGAACTGGAGCTGGGATCCGGTCGCCAAGGCCTATTACTGGCACCGCTTTTACTCTCATCAGCCCGACCTCAACTTCGACAACAAGGCGGTATGGGAAGCAATCCTGCCGGTCGTCGACTTCTGGTTCGCAATGGGCGTCGACGGCATGAGGCTCGACGCCGTGCCCTACCTTTACGAACGCGAGGGTACCGACTGCGAGAATCTGGCTGAGACGCATCAGTTTCTCAAGGCTCTCCGCGCTCACGTGCAAGAGCGATTTCCGGATCGCATGCTGCTGGCTGAGGCCAACCAGTGGCCGGAAGACGCCGTGGCCTATTTCGGCCAGGGCGATGAGTGCCACATGGCCTTTCACTTCCCCTTGATGCCGCGCCTCTTCATGGCGCTGCACCAGGAGGACCGCTTCCCGATCCACGACATCATGGACCAGACGCCGTCCATTCCTGAAATCTGCCAGTGGTGCCTCTTCCTGCGGAACCACGATGAGCTGACCCTGGAGATGGTCACCGACGAAGAGCGTGATTACATGTACCGAGCCTATACGCAGGACCGCACCGCCCGCATCAACCTGGGCATCCGGCGCCGGCTGGCTCCTCTGTTGCGCAAAGACCGTCGGCGGATCGAGCTGATGTTCGGTTTGCTGTTCGCGCTGCCAGGTACTCCAGTCATCTACTACGGCGACGAGATCGGCATGGGAGACAACATTTACCTGGGCGACCGCAACGGTGTCCGTACGCCGATGCAGTGGTCGGCCGACCGCAATGCCGGGTTCAGCCGGGCGAACCCACAGCGGCTATTCCTGCCGGTCATCATCGACCCGGAGTATCACTACGAGACCGTCAACGTCGAAGCCCAGCAGAGCAACCCGTCGTCGCTGCTCTGGTGGATCAAGCGTCTGATCACGCTGCGCAGGCGGTTTCGTACCTTCGGGCGGGGAACGTTCGAGCTGCTTCGTCCCGACAACTCCAAGGTACTGGCGTTCATCCGCAAGTTCGATGATGAGCGAATCCTGGTCGTTGCCAACCTGTCGCGGTTCGTGCAATACGTGCAGCTCGACTTGAAGGACTATGCGGGCATCGCTCCCCAAGAGGTGCTGGGCCGGACGCCTTTCCCTCAGATCACCGATCAGCCCTATCTGCTGACCCTCGGCCCGCACGGCTTCATCTGGTTCTCACTTGCCGATGGTGGGGCCGATCCGGCCGGCCGGAGAAGCGCCGGCATGCCAGCGATCGATGCGCCCGAGGTCGATCTGCCCGTGCTCCAGGGCAAAGCGCCCCTGGCCAGGCGGTTCCTTCCCGGGCAGTGGGACGAGATCGAGGCCATCCTGCCGCAATACCTCCTGCGCAGCCGGCTGGTCGAGCGCCGGGCGCAAATCTCATCGGTCGCGATCGTGCACGCGGCTCCCGTCCGTGTGGGCCAGACCGACGTCTGGTTCTTGCTAATCCGGGTCGAGGCGAGGGACAGCATGACCGAAACCCTTTCACTGGGCCTGACGCTGCTGCCGGAGCAGAACAGCGATGAGTTGCTGGTGCCGTGGCAGGTGGCCGCCCTGGCGCGCGTCGCCGGTCCTGAGCCGGGTCTACTGTGCGACGCGCTGGCCGTACGGGCTTGCTGTCTGGACCTGCTTCGCGGCACCCTGACCGGCCGGTCGCGGCGAATGGAAGACGGCGATATCGAGGCGACACCGCTTGCTGGCCAGGCCGCGGTCACTGACGGCCCGGTTGACACTGCCGGGCTTTCCCTCTCGCTGCGGCGTAGCGAGCGCAACAACCGGGCCATCGTGTACGGCGAGTCTTATGTCCTCAAGGTGTTTCGCCGGATCGAGGAAGGCGTCAATCCGGACCTGGAGATCGGCCGCTACCTGGCCGGGCAGACCGATTACCACGGAGCTGCTACCGTGGTGGGATCGATCGATTACCGACGCCGCGGCGGCGAAGAGCCATCCACCCTCGGCGTTCTGCATCGTTACATCGCCAACCAGGGGACCGCGTGGCAGTACATGCTGGACCAGCTCAGCCAGTACTTCGAGCGGGTTGCCGCCTTATCGCGAGAGCTGCCGTCGGGCCCGCCGCGGCCGGTCTCGCTGCAAGATCCCGCAGAAGGCAATGAAGTGCCCGGGACCTGGCGAGAATTGATCGGTCGTTCTCTCGAGACGGCCCGCCTGCTTGGACTGCGCACCGCCGAGCTCCACAAGGCCCTGGCCGCCAACCGGTCGGATCCAGCGTTCGCTCCGGAGCCCTTCGGCAAGCTTTACCAACGTTCCCTCTACCAGTCGATGCGCAACCTCACCGGCCGGCTCTGCAATCGCCTGGCGCGGCAGCGTCCGGGCCTTCCGGAATCGGCTCGGCAGCTTGCAGATCAAATCATCGGCCAGCGCGACGCCGTCCTCCAGCGGTTTCAGGGCATCCTCGATCCCGCGCTGAACGGCCAGCGGATTCGCTGCCATGGCGATTACCATCTGGCGCAACTGCTCTACACCGGCAAGGACTTCGTCATTATTGATTTCGAGGGAGATAACACGCGAACCATCGGTGAGCGACGCGTCAAGCAATCGCCGCTGCGCGACGTGGCCAGCATGGTTCGCTCATTCGACTTCGCGGTCCAGAGTGCACTCTTCGGCATGACCGACGACCGTGGGCGTTCTCCCGGGACGATCCGGCCCGAGGATCAACCCTCCCTGGAGCCATGGGCCCACGCCTGGTACGATCACGTGGCCCGTCAATTCGTCCAGACCTATATCTATATCCAGACCATCCAGCACACGGGTTTACTGCCCAGGACGGAAGCCGCTAGCTACAATCTACTCGAGCTGCTCTTACTGGATAAAGCGTTCTCGCAGATTGATGCCGCGCTGTCCGCACGCCAGGACTGGGTACCGATCCCGCTGCGGGGCGCGGTGCGTCTGCTCGGGCAGAAGCCGGCTGATCAGGCACGGCGTTCTTGATCTCATCGGCCAGGCCGTGCGGTCCACCGACGCGGCAAGGGGCGGCACGGCCCGGGTTCGATCATCAGGAATTGGCTTCGACAGATCCAGTTCAGGTAAGGTTTTCGAAAAACATGGCAAATCCCGACGACTTGTACAACAAGGATGAAACTGCCTGGCTGGAGATGATGGCTCGCCTGGCAGCCGAAAGGCGATTTGCCGAGTTGGATTACGAACACCTGCACGAATTCCTGACCGACAGGCAAGACGCGATCGGCAAGAGGTTCTCAGCCGTCTCAGAACCCTGCTTTTGCACCTCCTGAAGTGGGAGCATCAGCCTGACCATAGGTCGAATAGCTGGGTCAAAACGATCGAGGTGCAACGGCTAGAGTTGCGAGATCTCCTCGAGAGCGGCACGCTGAGGAACCACGCGCAAGACGTCCTGGCTAAAGCCTACGAGCAGGCCGTCAAATTGGCTTCGATCGAAACGGGCTTGAGCGAAAGCACTTTCCCGCAAGCGTGTCCTCTCACGCTTGAGGACATTCTCGAAAGGGATTACCGGGCCGAGACTGTCTGACTCACGGTCGAGGCTTCCTCGAAAGTTGAGTCATTCGCTCGCGCAGATGGCGTCCGCGAAATCAGCGGTGTTGAAGTCCTGCTCACCGGGCTTCCAGGGCCAGGCGCAGATCGCTCCAGAGATCCTCCGGATCTTCGAGGCCGACCGAGAGGCGGATCAGGCCGGGGGTGATTCCCAGCCGCTGGAGCATTTCCGGGTCCTGGCCGCGGTGACTGGTCGAGCACGGGTGGCTGAGCGTCGTCTGCACGTCGCCCAGGCTGGAGGCGAACGGGATATGGCGGAGCGATCGGATCAGGTGGTCGGCCTGTTCTCGCCCTCCGACATCAAAGCTGACCATGGCGCCGAACCCGTTTGTGAGCAGGCGCCGGGCCAGGTTGTGGTCGGGATGCGAGGGAAGCCCGGGATAAACGACCCGCGTCACTTGGGCATGGGCCTCGAGGCGGGCCGCCAGGTCGAGGGCCGTCGCGCTGGCGCGGTCCGAGCGCAGGCTCAGGGTCGCCAGGCCCCGCAGCGCCAGCCAGCTTTCGAACGGGTTGCCCGTCTGACCAAACGTCGAGGCGACGGAGCGGATCCTCTCAATCGCCTCACGCGGGCCGACCACCACGCCCAGGGTCAAGTCGCTGTGGCCGCCGATCAGCTTTGTCACCGAATGCATGACGAAGGTCGCCCCCAGCTCGATTGGCCGGCACAGTAGCGGGGCGAACGTGTGATCCACCATCAAGGGCACGCCGGCGCCGCGGGTGACCCGGGCGATCGCTTCCAGGTCCGAGACTCTCAGCAGCGGGTTGGAGATGGTCTCGACGAGCACCAGCCGGGTTCGTGACGTGATCAGTTTTTCCAGCGTCTCGGGGCGGGCCGGATCGAAGCTGTCGTGGGTCACCCCGAACCGGATCAGCTCTCTGGACACGAGCGTCGTGCTCTTGCCGTACAGTCCCTCCGAGATGATCACGTGAGCGCCCTGGCTGACCAGCGTCAGAAGGGTCGAGGCGATGGCAGCCATCCCCGAGGCACACACCAGGCCCGCTTCGGCGCGCTCGATTGCGCACATTTTGGCGGCGAGCTGGACGGCGTTGGGATGGCCGTCACGGGCGTAGGAGAACCCGCTCAGACGACCGGTGTTCAGACCGTCGATCTGGTCCAGACCGGCGATCTCGTAGACCACGCTGAGATCGAGCGAGGGAACCAGAGGCCGGCTGACGGACGCAACCGGAGCCGCTGCGCGAGCACAGCGGGTCGCATCGCCAGGAGAGAGGTCTGCGGACATCTCGGCGTCATCCTTCAAAGCACATTGGTCGCGCCAGATCTCTTGCGGTAATAGCGGGCGGCCTGGCCAAGCAGGGCGATGATCTCGCCGAGCTCGCGCAGGGTCAACCAGTCGTGATGGGCCGCGCGCGACTCGGCGAGCTTGCGGCGATGGTCGACGAGCTCGGTCCAGTCCACTGACCACGCCTGCTCGATGGCTGTCTCCCTGACGCGATCGGTCAGATCGGATAGCTGGTCGATCAGTGTCTCTTCGATCGGGCAAGCACTCGAGCGATAGCAGTGTTCTTCTTCCGGGGTGAGTGTGGCCGGAACTTTCTTCGGGCTCTTGAACATCCCGACGAGCCGATCCCGCCACGAGGGGGCCCCGCGGCCGTTACACGGACGACTTGCGGCCAGGTCCTGATGGGACGACTCCGCCGAGTCAGGATCCACCCAGGGGCCAATCCGCACGATCAGCACGGTAATGTTGTCCAGGCCACCCCGGAGATTGGCCAGGCTGACCAGGTAGCGGCAAGTATTTCGGGGATGGAAATTGCCTGCGAAAGCACCGATCTCCAGGTCGGTCACCGGCTCCGACAGGCCGTCCGAGCAGAGCAGGAAGACATCGGCAAGTTCCACCGCCAGAGGACCTTCGAGGTCGACCTCAATGGTCGGCTCGGGCCCAAGGCTGCGGGTGATCACGTTCTTGGGGACGGACAGCTTGGCCTGCTCGGAAGTTAAATGGTTGCGGCGCACCAGCTCCCAGACCAAACTGTGGTCGAACGAGAGCTGGTCGATCCGGCCTGAGCGCACCCGGTAGACGCGGGAATCGCCGACGTGCGCCACCAGCACGCCGTCGGGCAAGACCAACAGGGATGTACACGTCGTCCCCATCCCTTGAAAGTCGCGATTGGCCGCGGCCCGACTGTGAATGAGCGCGTTGACCTCGTGAAATGCCTTGACGATCGCCTCTGACGGCGTGCCCACCTTGGCCTTTATGTAGTTGTGTGGGATCAGGTCACAGGCCATCTTGCTGGCAAGTTCCCCGACAGCATGGGCACCCATCCCGTCGGCGACCATGAAGACATGCCCGCGACTGCGCCAGACCTCCTTGTTGGGGGCCCGAACGGCCGCGTAACTGTCCTGATTGTTCGACCGCCGTAAGCCCGTGTCGGATGCTGCCGCGTCGATGATGATATCGTCCCAGTTCACCGTCTGACCTTGGCGTCTTGGTTATGCCGGACCGTTGCCCCCTGATCGCCGCCCGACCCCCGCGATCAACGACCCCGCCCCTCTACTCTTGACCGGCCCATCCCCGGTGACTAAGGTCGCGCCATCTTTCCCACCCTGTCCTCAGGGTAGACTATTGTACTCCCCAGAAACGGCAGCGAGCATCTTTTCTTCTGAATCACTTCGAATTTGAAGAGCGGCGGGAGCCTTTGACCCTCGGATGGTCGGAAAGTATAAGATGAATCGCTTCGCATTCAGTACTACTTGATTGGCTTCGCCCTTGTGACCTCGCGACCAGGGCAGTAAAAAAGCCACGCCATTTTCCCGAAATCCACCAGCCCATGCAATTACCGGAAATCGACTTCTCCCAGGTGACTCTCGACAACGGCCTCAATGTCATTCTGCGGCGCCAGCCGAAGCTCCCGCTTGTAGCCACAAATCTCTGGTACCACGTTGGTTCCAAGAACGAGGAGCGGAACCAGCGGGGCTTTGCGCATCTCTTCGAGCATCTCATGTTCGAGGGTTCAGAGCATTACCCCGGCGACTTCTTCAAACACTTGCAACCTTTAGGCGCGAACATCAACGGCTCGACCTCGAGCGATCGCACGAATTATTTCGTCGATCTTCCGACTGCGCACCTGGAGCTCGTTCTGGCGATGGAGTCGGACCGGATGGCCCACCTGGTGCCCGCGCTCGACGAATCCAAGTTAAGAATTCAGAAGGGCGTCGTGAAGAACGAATACCGCCAGAATTATTCCAATCGCCCGTACGGCATGGTCTGGCCGATCCTGGCAGAGGCACTCTACCCGCCCCAGCATCCCTATAGCTGGCTGACTATAGGGGTCATGGAGGATCTTGATTCGGCATCGCTCGAGGATGTTTCGGCCTTCTTCCAACGCTACTATGTGCCCGCCAACGCCAGCCTGGCGCTGGTGGGAGACATCGATCTCGACAGAAGCCGCAGCCTCGTGGAACGTTACTTCGGCGCGATCCAGGGCGGGACCAGGGCTCTGCCGCCCTGGGTGGCCAGTCCGGCGATCGCGGCGAGTCGGGACATCGTTCTTCAAGATCAAGTCGAGCTGGACCGGTATTACGCGGTCTGGCACTCGGTCCCCCATTTCCACGACGGTGACGCCCCCTTGAGCCTGCTGGCGGACATCCTTGCCCGGGGAAAGGCAAGCCGGCTTTACCAGAAGCTCGTGGTCGACCGGCAGCTCGCTCAGGATGTGACAGCCTACCAGTCTGGACGTGAGCTTGCCGGCACGTTTGGCATCTCGGTGACGCTGCGTCCGTCCCGTTCAATCGGCGAGCTCCGCGACTTCCTCGAGACCGAGATCGCCCAGATCGCGGCGGCGGGTGTGACCGAGCAAGAGCTCAAGCGGGTCGTGACCATGAAGACGGCGAGCTTCCTCTTCGCCCTCGAGTACATCGGCGGGTTCGGAGGAGTCGCTGATCGGCTCAATGCCTATCACGTTTTCCGGGGCGACCCGTCGCTGATCACGACCGATCTGGAGCGCTTCCAGCGGGTTACTGTGGATGTCGTCCGAGCCGCGGCGGTCGATTATCTGGACGGAAAGCCCAGGGTGACGCTGTCAGTGCTGGGCCGCAAGCCCGTGGCCGTCTCCCCTCCTCTGGACCGGAAGACTCCGCCCCAGAGCGATCCACCGGCTATCTATCGCGCTCCCTCTCCGCATATCCTCAAGCTGAGCAACGGGATTGCGGTCTGGGTGCTGCCTCAGCGGGACTTGCCGACCGTCGCCTTAACCGTGGCGCTGCCCGGCGGCGGCAGCCTGCAACCACCCTCTCGAGCCGGGCTTGCCCACCTCGCCGTCTCGATGCTCGACGAGGGCACGACGACGCGATCCGCCGCAGAGATCGCCTTGGCCGCCGAGGCCATGGGAACCAGCCTCTCCTCGAACTGCGGATGGGACGGTGCCTTCGTCGCGTTTCGCTGCTTGAAAGCGTTCCTCGAGCCCAGCCTTGAGCTGGCCACCGATCTGCTTTGCCATCCGTCGTATCCGGAGCCCGAATGGAACCGGATGCACGGCCAGACTCTCGCGGCGCTGCGGTCGGAACGCGATAGTGCGGAATCGCGTGCCTACCGGGGCCTGCTGACCGCGCTTTATGGTGTGGATCACCCTTATCGCTACCCGCTCGACGGGATCGATTCCATCGTCGCCGGACTGACCCGGTCCGAGGCGATCGCGTTCCACAGCCGCTTCCTGGGACCGGGTGGCGCGGCCGTCGTGATCGCCGGCGACGTCGATCCCGAGGGCATCGCCGGCACCCTCGAGCAACAGCTCTCCGACTGGGCGGGACCGCCGTTCGAGCGGCCGGTGATTCCCACCGGGGCACTGGCGGGCTCTCCCAGAATCCTCTTGCTCAATCGCCCGGGAGGGGCCCAGGCGGTGCTGCGAGTCGGTCACGTCGGCATCGCGCGCGACGATGCCGACTTCGAGCCCGCCATCCTGGTCAACCAGATCCTGGGCGGCCAGTTCACCTCGCGGCTCAACGAGAAGCTCCGAGAGGAGCGAGGATACACCTACGGGGTGCGCAGCCACTTCGACTGTCGACTGGGCCGCGGCCCGTTCTTTATCGCCACGTCCGTCCAGTCGGACAAGCTCGCCGACGCTCTGGATGATATCTACCGTGAGCTCCTGGCACTACTCGGCGACCGGCCACCCACCCAATCCGAGCTGGACAACTCTCGGCGCGCCCTGGTCGAGGGCCAGACCCGCCAGTTCGAGACCCCCGGGGCCCTGGTGAACCGGTACGCCAATCTCTTCATCCACGGCCTGCCTCCAGACCATTACATCGACTTTCCCGACCGTCTCTCCCGGATCGATCTCGATGCCCTGAACGACGCTTTGCACCGGCAGATCCACCCGGACGCCTTGGTTGCCGTGGTTGTCGCTGACGCCGCCGACGCAGCGGAACCGCTCAAGCGCCTCGAATGGGCCGAGCTGGAGATCATCGAGGATTGAGCTTCCCCCGGGCTGGGAAAGCTCCAAAGCAATCGCTGATGCAGGGAATCTCAGAAGAAATTCGGACCCGGCGATCTTCCTTCTAGTCGATCAGCGCGTCGAGAACATAGAATGGGGTCGGATCCTACAGACCGCGGTGCGGCACTCGCTTTTCATCTCCGTCGGGACTTTTCATGGACGCACAACCGCCCGCCGACCCCAGGACAGACCGACTTCAGCGTTGGCTGGCGCCCTTGATCGGGCGGCATTATGATCCGGACACCCTCCGCTCGGTTCCCTCCTGGGGACTGAGTTTTCTGCTCCATGCCCTGGTGCTCCTGGTACTGGCCCTGTTGATCCGGGTCGGACGTCCCTCCACGAACACCCGGGCGATCGAGAGCCGGCTGCCTGGCGAGATCAACGATCTGACGTCGCTGGTCGAGGCGTCCCAGGCGGGCGACCCGTTCACCAAGGAGCAGAGCCCCGACCCGCCCTCCCTCGGACTGGAGACCAACGACCCGGCGTTGAAGTTCTCGGCCCAACCCGAGATTCCCGGCCTGCAGAGGTTCGGACCTGAGCTGGCCGGCCCCTCGGGATCCGACTCGAAAGGTTCGACCCTCCTGACCGACCTGTCGATCTCCGGCAGCGGCAAGGCAGGCCCGCACTTCCCCGGACTGGCCGATCAGATCACGGCGCCATTCTCGGGCAGATCGGGACTGGACCGGGCGCAACTCGTTCGCCGCGAGGGGGGAACCGTGCACTCCGAGAAGGCCGTGGAAGAGGGTCTGGCCTGGATCGTGCGGCACCAGCGGGCAAACGGCTCCTGGTCGCTGAACTTCCAGGAGCAATGCCAGGCCCAGGGCTGCCCGTCCCAGCATGTGCTTGATTCGGACACCGCTGCCACTGGACTGGCCCTCCTTCCCCTGCTCGGCGCGGGTTACATCCATACCGTCAAGTGCCGCCATCAAGACGCCGTGCGCCGCGGCCTCGAGGCCCTGATTCAGCATCAACAGCCCAACGGCGATCTGTTCACGGGCGGGCCCGGCATCTCCTACATGTACAGCCATGCGATTGCCACGATGGCCCTGTGCGAGGCCTATGGCATCTCACGCGACTCTCATCTCAAAGAGCCCGCGCGGCGGGCGCTTGCATTCATCATCGAGGCACAGAACCCCACGACCGGCGGCTGGCGTTACTCACCGGGGCAAGCCGGCGACACGTCGGTCTTCGGCTGGCAGATCTTCGCCCTGCGCAGCGGCCACCTTGCCGGTCTGTCCGTCCCGCGGATAACTTTGCGCGGCTGCTCGGACTATCTCAATCTGGCCGCCGCCGACCCGAAGAAGATCACTTACTCGTACCAGCCAGGCCACGAAGTCTCGCCGGTCATGACCGCCGAAGCCCTGGTCAGCCGCCAGCTCCTGGGCTGGCCGCGCAATCACCCGGCGCTGATCAAGGGCGCGGGCCGAGTGGCGGCGCACCTCGAGAGCACTCAACAGCGGAACATCTACTACTGGTATTACGCCACGCAGCTCCTGCACAATCTCAAGAACAAGGACTGGGAGCGCTGGAACCTCCGCGTCCGCGAAGAGCTGATCAAGACGCAGGTCAAAGACGATACCTGCGCCGGCGGAAGCTGGGACCCGTCGCATCCCAGCCCCGACCACTGGGGCGGAATTGCCGGCCGGCTCTTCCAGACGTCGCTCTCGGTCCTGACCCTGGAAGTCTATTACCGCTATTTGCCCCTCTATCGAACCGCCGACTCCGAAGGGCTCGAAGCAGCAGCAGCCGAACCGGGCAACAAGAAAAAATGACACGTCGCCGGGTCGGACTTTGGTTGGTCGGAGCGTTTGGAGGCGTGGGAACGACGGTCACGCTCGGCCTGGCGGCAATGGGACGCGGGCTGGCCGACCGCACGGGGTTGGTCACGGCCCTGCCCCCGTTTCGCGATTTGCCGCTGCCGGAACCCGGTGACTTCGTGGTCGGCGGCCACGAGATCCGCTCGACCACCTTCGCGGAATCGGCCGAGGAGTTCCGCCGGACTTCGGGTGTCTTCGACCCGGCCTGGATCGCCGCCTGCCGCGCAGAGCTTGACGCGGCCTCGGCCCGGGTCAGACCCGGACCTCGCCTCGGTCTCAGCGCGGTGGTCTCGGGCCTGGCCGACTGGGCGGAAGCCAGGGCCGCCCGAACCGCACGCCAGGCGGTCGATGCGATCGCCACGGACTTGGGCGCGTTCATCGCCAGCGAATCCATCGACCACCTGATCGTGCTCAACGTCGGCAGCACCGAGCCCCCATTCCCGCTCGGCGACATCCACCAGCACTGGAAGACGCTCAAGCCCCGACTGGCCGACGTCGGTCAGACGTTGCTGCCCTCCAGTGCACTCTACGCTCTGGCGGCGATCGAGGGCGGGCATTCCTACATCAACTTCACCCCCAGCCTGGGCGGGTCGATTCCGGCCATCCACGAGCTGGCCCAGGCGACCGGCGCGCTCTACGCCGGCAAGGACGGCAAGACCGGCGAGACCCTGATGAAAACCGTGCTGGCCCCGATGTTCGCGCACCGCAACCTGAAGGTCTCGAGCTGGGTCGGACACAACATCTTCGGCAACCGCGACGGTCTGGTGCTCGACGATCCGACCAGCAAAACCTCGAAGGTCGAGACCAAGGACCAGGTGATCGCGGAGATTCTCGGTTACAAGCCCTCCTCAATCGTCACCATCGAGTACCTTCCCGATATGGGCGACTGGAAGACCGCCTGGGACCATATCCACTTCCAGGGCTTTCTCGGCACCAAGATGACCCTCCAGTTCACCTGGCAAGGTTGCGACAGCCTGCTGGCAGCCCCCCTTGTCATCGACCTGGCTCGTCTGACCGACCTCGAAAAAGAGCGCGGAGGCAAAGGCCAGATGCGTCACCTCGCCTGCTTCTTCAAGAGTCCGGAGGGTGTCATGGAAAACGACTTCTTCAAGCAGTTCGACCGGCTTACCGAATATTGCGCCCAGATCAAAGGATCGTGATGCAGCTTGCCTTCAGCACCAACGCCTATCTGAAATACCCCTTCGAAGAGGCTGCTGCGCGGATCGCGGGCATCGGCTACGCGGGCCTGGAGCTGCTGGCCGATGTGCCCCATGCCTGGCCGGCGGGCCTGCTCGACGGCCAGAAGCGCGCGATCACGGCGGCGATGGAGCACTCGGGTCTGAAGTTCTCCAACATTAACGCGTTCATGATGAACGCGATCGCCGACCATCGCCAGCCGTACTGGCATCCGTCGTTCATCGAGCCCGAGCCTCATTACCGCCAGGTCCGGATCGATCACACCCGGCGCGCGCTTTCGCTCTGCGCCGAGCTGGGGGCACCGCATATCACCACCGAGCCGGGAGGGCCGCTGACGCCTGGGCAGTCGCGCCGGCAGGCCATCGACATGTTCGTCGAGGTGCTAAAGCCGCTGGCCGAGCACGCCTACAACTGCGGAGTCTTGCTCTTGATCGAGCCCGAGCCGGGGCTCTTGCTGGAGACGACCGACCAGTATCTGGAGGTCGCCGCACGGTTGAACGCCCCGTCGATCGGGCTCAACTTCGACGTCGGCCACGCCTACTGCGTGAGCGAGCACCTGGCCCGGGCGATCGCCAAACTGGCGCCGCACATCCGCCATTACCACCTTGAGGACATCGCGGCCACGCGAGTCCACCACCACCTAGTTCCCGGCACAGGTGCCATCGACTTCGACTGGGTCGTCGCGGCCATTCGCCAGACTGGTTACAATGGGTGGCTCACCGTCGAGCTCTACCCCTTCCAGGACGACCCCGACGCGGCCGCGAGGCAGGCACTTGAAGTCCTGCAACCCCTGGTTCAGCCGGCGCGGGCCAGCTTGTTGATCCCGAGACACGATGACCCGTTCCCTGATCCCGCTCCTTCAGTTGATCCGCCTGCCCAACGTTCTGACCGCCGCGGCGGATAGCCTGGCCGGCTGGTTGCTCGGGGGAGGGTCGCTGGGCGAAGCTGGGAGATGGGCTCCGCTGGCGATCGCCTCGATGGTCCTTTACGCCGCGGGCATGGCCCTGAACGACGTGTTCGACGCCGAGATCGACCGGCAGGAGCGGCCCGGACGGCCGATCCCCTCCGGACGGGTCGCGCGGTCGTTCGCCGGCGGGGTGGGGACCATCGGTCTGGTCGTCGGACCGCTCGTGGCCTGGCTGAGCGGTTCGTTCATCAGCCTGATCGTTGCCGGCGTGCTCGCGGCGGTCATCCTGGCTTACGATGCGGGACTGAAGCGCACCGTCCTGGGCCCCGGGGTCATGGGGGCGTGTCGCGGCTTGAACCTGCTGCTCGGCTTGACCCACACCCAGGCGCTGGGTGGACCCGTTACCTGGCTGGCGGCCGCCATGTACGGTCTGTTCGTGTGCGGGATCACCTGGATCAGCCGATCCGAGACCGAGTCGGGCCGGACCGGAAACTTGCTTGTGGGTTTGACAGTGCAAGACCTGGCCTTGATAGGCTTGATGGCTGCCGCGCTGCAGCCTGGCAAGTACCCGAACCCTCTGCCTGGCCGGCCACTGATCCCGCTGGAGGGCCTGCTCGTCCTGGCCCTGGTGGCCCTGGCCGTGAACCTGGCGGCCACCCGCGCGATCTACCAGCCGGTGCCGGCCGTCATTCAAAAAACGGTCAAGACCGGCATCCTCGCGCTGGTCTGGATCGATGTCGGCCTGGTCGCAGCAGTTCGCGGACCCCAGGCCGCCGCCGCAATCGCGGGGCTCTGGGTTCCAGCCTACCTGCTGGGCCGATGGCTTTACTCCACGTGATCGTTTTCCGGATGCCAACGTGCGACTCGGATATAACACCAACGGCCTGGCCCACCATCGCCTGACGGACGCCATCGACCTGATTGCCGCCGAGGGTTTCCAGAGCGTGGCGATCACCCTGGACGTGGGCGCGCTCGATCCCTACGAAGAGCCCGGTGCCCTTGCCCGCCAGATTGCCGCGGTTCGCTCTTGCCTGGACCGACGGGGACTGACAAGGGTTGTCGAGACCGGGGCGCGGTACCTGCTCAACCCGCGGCTCAAGCACGACCCGACCCTGATGGACGCGGATCCCCGCCGCCGGGCCATCCGGGCCGACTTTCTGTGCCGGGCCATCGACATCGCTCGCGCACTTGACGCGGAGTGCGTCTCTCTCTGGTCCGGCCAGATCAAGGACGCGACCACCCAGGAGCAGGCCATGGATCGGCTGGCTGACGCACTTCGACCCGTGCTCCGGCATGCCGAACTCGCGGGCATGCCACTGGCCTTCGAGCCCGAACCGGGCATGTTCATCGATACCTTCGCCTGCGTTGACCGGCTCGATTGCCAGGTCAGCCACCCGCTTTTCCACCTGACGGTGGACGTCGGGCATGTCCATTGCATCGAGGAAGGCTCGATCGCCGATCATCTTTTCCGCTGGGCTCCGCGCATCCTCAACCTGCACATCGAGGACATGGTACGCGGCGTCCACGAGCACCTGATGTTCGGCGCGGGAACCATGGACTTTCCTGCCATCTTCAAGGCACTCCATGAGATCCATTATTCTCGGGGAGTCCACGTCGAGCTCAGTCGACACAGCCACGCCGCCGCCCTGGCGGTTCGCACCGCAAGTCAATTCCTCAGTCCGCTGCTGAACCCGCGATCATCCCGCGGTTGATGCAAACGCGTTTGCTGCTCTGACACAGGGCCTGCTTGCGCATGACTCGAGATCGGTTGAATCGAGAATATTCCATCCTTGACACTAATCTGACAGCGACTATACCATAATAAGCACTGGGCTAATGCCGCCCGCCAGAGAAGTGTATCTCTGCTCATCAGTGACATCCATGTCGGGATGGAGCTGCCGTATGCGATCTGCCAGAGTGTCGCTTTAGCCATGCACGCATGCAAATCCTGGAGGAAGACGAGTCAAGCTGATTCGATTCAGGGGGTAAACGTCACAGAGTTGGCCTGGGCAAAGACGAGATTGATCGATAGTCATCGATCGTTTTTCGTCATCCCCGATAGTCATTCGCGGAAAATGGTTTACCCATGAGAATAAACCGAGGCTCCCACCATCCCACCC
>JAFAHT010000012.1 GCA_019237095.1 Planctomycetaceae bacterium | reverse complement strand
AGAGATGCGCGTGCAGGAGCACGATCAGGTCAAGTCAGGAGACATCCTGGCCGTGATCGAGCACCACGACCTGCTGGCCATGAGCGAGCAGAGGAAGGCCGGCATGGAGAAGACAAAGGCCGATCTGGACGAGTCAAAGGCCGACCTCTGGGAGAAAGACCGCGAAGCGAATCGGGCCGAACGCCTCGTGGCAAAGAAGATGGTGCCGCAGGAAGACTACGAAAAGGCTTCGTCGGTCCGGAAGATGGCCGTCGCGCGGGTGGCGGCGCTCGAGGCTTCGCTCAAGATGACGAAGGCCAACATCGACGAGATGGAGTATACGCGCAAGTACCAGATGCACATCCTCGCGCCGTTTGACGGCACCGTCGTGGAGAAGCAGGGAGAGGTGGGTGAGATCATCTCTCCCATGGCGATGAGCTCGTCGCTCGGGCGGTCGGCGGTGGTCACCCTTGCCGATTTGAATCACATGGACGTCGAGACCGACATCTCGGAGAACATGATGTCGCGGATCGAACTGGGTCAGCCCGCGGAGGTCTCCGTGAGCGCCAATCCCAACAAGCGTTACCAGGGCAGGCTGCGGCAGATCATCCCGATGGGCGACCGCACGCGCGGCACCGTCAAGGTCAAGGTGGAGATCGTCGATCCCGACGACAAGCTTTTTCCCGAGCTGGCGGCCACCGTCCACTTTCTGCCCTTCAAGACCGGTCCTGCGGCAGAGACCAACAAGGCCTATCTCTTTGTGCCCAAGTCCTCCGTGTTCCAGGAGAACGGACACGATTACGTCTGGGTCGTGGGGAAGAAGTCGCAGGTCAACAAGCGGCACGTCGAAGTGGCCACAACCAGGGAGGACCTGGCCCGCGTCGAGTCTGGCCTCGAGTCCGGAGAGACCGTGGTCTTGAATCCGCCGAAATCGTTCAAAGAAAATGAAGAGGTCAGGATCGCCGAATGACCCCTGTGTCGCCGAGACATTCCTGTCATGGAAGCGAAAGGTTATTCGTTCATGCGTCAGACGTCGTCGATCGTGTTGCGTAGCGTCTACAAAGAGTACCGCCGGGATGAGTTCGTGATCCCGGTCCTGGCGGACCTCGACCTGGAGGTCGCGGAGGGGGAGTACCTTGCCCTGATGGGGCCGTCGGGATCGGGCAAGACCACGCTCCTGAACCTGGTCGCGGGGCTTGACCGGTCGACCAAGGGCGAGGTCACCGTCCACGGCCAAGTTCTCGGCCACCTCTCCGAGGCCGAGGTCACCCGCTGGCGCGCCAACAATGTCGGGTTCATCTTTCAGACCTACAACCTGATCCCGGTATTGACCGCGTTCGAGAACGTTGAGCTGCCGCTTCTCCTGACCAGCCTTTCGCGCCGCAAGCGACGCGAGCACGTGATGACGGCGCTGCGAATCGTCGGCCTCGAGAAGCGCGAGCACCACTATCCTCGCCAGCTCTCCGGCGGCCAGGAGCAGCGGGTCGCGATCGCCCGGGCAATCGTCACCGATCCCTACTTGCTGGTCGCCGACGAGCCAACCGGGGACCTCGACCGGACCACCGCCGGCGAGATCCTCGACCTGCTCGAACTGCTCAATCGCGAGTTTCAGAAGACGATCGTCATGGTCACTCACGATCCCCTGGCCGCAGCCCGGGCCAGCCGGGTCCTGCACCTCGACAAGGGCCGTCTCGTGGATGAGGTCATTCAGGAAACCCGGGTCTCGATCGCGTCATGAAATACTTCACCTACATCTTCCGTAACGCCCGGCGGAATCCCATCCGGACGTTCCTCACCATCGCTTCGACGGGCATCTGCCTGTTTCTGATGATGATCCTGCTGGCGTTCTTCGACATGCGTGAGGACGCCACGAAGGCGAACCGGGTCTTCAATCGCATCATCACCATGAATGCCACCGGCTTCGCCGGCATGGTGCCGATCGGCCGGGTCCCGGAAGTCTCCCGGATGGAAGGCGTGCTCGCCGCTTCTCCCTATGGCTGGTTCGGCGGCAAGTATCATGACGAGACGATGCCCTTCGCGCAGTTCTCCGTCGATGCCGACTCCGTCTTCAAGATCCTGAACGAGTTCCGTGTTCCCGACAGCCAGCTCGCGGACTTCAAGGCCAACAAGGACGGCGCGGCGATCGGACGCAGGCTCGCCAGCGATCGGGGCCTGAAGATCGGCGACCCTCTCCCCTTGAAGGGTGACCTCTATCCCGTCGACATGGATCTGACCGTGCGGGCCATCTACGACGGCCCCTCCAATCGGAACCTGCGGATGTGCCTGTTCCATTACGAGTATCTGGATGAGGCCTTGAAGAAGGTCACCATGAGCTCCGCGTACGGCGGCTCGCTCGCCACCGACAGCGCCCGAACCTCGGGCAACGCCGGCATGATCTTCATCAAGTGCAAGAACGCTGACGTCATGCCCTCCCTGAGCAAGAAAATCGACGATCTCTATCGCAACAGCGAGTTTCCGACCCGCACGCAAACCGAGGAAGCGTTCGGCAAGATGTTCTCGGACATGCTGGGTGATCTCCAGAACGCCATCTACGGCATCGGCGCGGCGGTGGTGGTTTCTCTCCTCTTCGTCGCCGGCAACGCCATGGCGATAGCGATGCGCGAACGGACGTCGGAGGTGGCGATCCTGAAGGCGATCGGCTTCAGCAAGGGCAGGGTGCTGTTCCTGGTCCTGACCGAGGCCATCCTGGTCGCGGGCCTGGGAGGCGCGCTGGGATCTCTCGGCTGCAAAGCGCTTTGCGACGTCGTCGACGTGGCCAAGTACTCCGCCGGTTTCTTACCAGTGTTCTACGTGCCCTGGAGGATTGCCCTCCTGGGTCTGGTGGTCTCGCTCTTCGTGGGCTTCGCCAGCGGCGTCGTCCCCGCGCTGCTGGCGGCCAATTCCTCCGTGATCAACGGTCTGAGGAAAGTGGTTTAGAAAGTCATGATCCCTCTCAAGTACAACGTCCGCAACCTCAGAGTCCGGTGGAAGACGACGCTGATGACCATCCTGGGAACGGCCCTTCTGGTCGCGTCCTCCTGCATCCTCTTCGGCCTGGTCGAGGGCCTCGAGTACAGTTTGAAGGTCTCAGGCGACCCGCTCGACTTGATCGTTCTCCGCAAGGGCTCCTCCAACGAGACCACGGGGGGATTCGAAACCTCCAAGGCCGATCAGCTTCTGACGCTGCCGGGGATCCAGCGCGACCCGTCGGGGGCGCCGCTGGCGGCCAAGGAGCTGCTCAACATCGCTAACGGCGAGCGAGCCAACGGGACGCGCAACAACCTGATCATCCGCGGCGTCCAACCCGCCTCGCGCGACCTTCGACCCGATTTCAAGATCGTGGCGGGGAGGGATTTCGTCGAGGGCCGGGGCGAGTGCATTGTCAGCAAAATCGTGTCGCGGCGCTACAAGGGGGGCCAGATCGGGGGGCTGCTCTACTTCGGCGACAAGGAGCAGTACCGCGTCGTCGGCATCTTCACAGCAGGCGGCAGCGCTGCCGAGAGCGAGGTCTGGGCCGATCTCAGGGACGTCGAGAAGAACACCGGGCGTGATGGCTCGGTCTCATGCGTCCAGATCCGGGCGGCCAGCCTCCCCGACTATGAGAAGCTGCAAAAGACCATCAACGATGACACCCAGTTCAAGCTCGAGGCCAAATCGGAGAAGGCCTACTTCGAGGATCAATCGCGAATGGGCCTCTTTCTCAAGGCCGCCGGCACCCTGATCGCCGTGCTCTTGACCTTCGGCGCCATGTTCGCTGCGGCCAACACCATGTTCGCCGCGGTCAGCTCGCGGACTCGAGAGATCGGCACGCTGCGGGCCCTCGGGTTCCCCCAGTCAGATATCCTGATCTCGTTCCTGGGCGAGTCTTTCCTGCTCTGCGCCCTGGGCGGGGCCCTCGGCCTGCTGGCCACGTTACCCCTCAATCTCTTGACGATCGAGACCTTCAACTTCGGCAGCTTCGCCTCGATCTCGATCTCGTTCCGCTTCGGCTGGACGGTTGCGGCCGTGGCCATGATCATGACCGTGGCCATGGGTCTTTTCGGCGGCATGTTCCCCGCCCTCCGCGCCGTCAGACTGGAAGTGATCGCCGCACTCAGGGAATTATGAGCGATTCTTAAGGATTGAGGGCCCGTGACCTCCTGCGCCCCAGGCCAGCCCGCGGCACTTCCCCCGAGGTTGCTGCGGGAACGAACTTCACCGCGCGTGATCGAGCACGATGATGGTGCGTCTCTCTGGCAGCGCCGCCGTCGTGACCTCGAATGTGCTCGACCCGATCCGGATGATGGGATCGCCCGGTAGGACCTCCAGGAA
>JAFAHT010000529.1 GCA_019237095.1 Planctomycetaceae bacterium | reverse complement strand
AGGCACGACTGGGCCCGGAAGGTCGGACAGCCGCGCGATTTCGCCGAGGTGGTGCGATGCCTGGAATCGTTGACGGTTCCGGAGATCGAGGCCGACTCTCGAGGCATGGCTGGCAACGCGGGTCGGTGCGCACTCGAGGTGGCCTTGCTGGACGCCTACGGTCGCGTGTTCGGCGAGCCCGTGGGACGCGCCGTGGAGCTGGCGAGCGTTCCCGGCTTGCGCAGGTTTGCCGCCCCCAGGAAGGTTCGCTACGGGGCGGCGATCACGGCCGATTCCTGGCGCAAGGAGCTGCGGTCGGCAATCAAGTATTACGTGTACCACTTTCACGATGTGAAGACGAAGGTCGGCGTCGAGGGCCAGGACGACGTCCGCCGGGTCTGTTGGTTCCGGTGGCTGCTCGGGCCGCGAGTCGATCTGCGGCTCGATGCCAACGAGGCCTGGGCCGCGGCGGACCTGCTCGACCGGGTGCGGCCGCTCTTGCGGTTCTCGCTCGCGGCACTGGAGCAACCCGTCCCGCATGCCGAGGTTCAGGCGCTCGCAGACCTGCGCAGGCGGCTCGGTGTGCCCGTGATGCTCGACGAGTCACTGTGCGGCTATCCCGATGCGGTGGCCGCGGTCAAGGAGACGACAGCCGACATGTTCAACGTCCGGCTGTCGAAGTGCGGCGGCATCTTTCCCACGTTGCGGATCATCGGCCTGGCTCAGCGGTCGGGCCTGGGGCTGCAGCTCGGCTGCCATCCGGGAGAGACGGCCATCCTGTCCGCGGCTGGCCGGCATGTGGCCAGCCGCGTCGACGGTTTGAGCTGGGTCGAGGGGTCCTACGACCGGCACATCCTGAGGGCCAACGTCACGCGGCAGGACATCACCTTCGGCTACGGCGGCTGGGCCTGTCCGCTGGCGGGTCCGGGGCTGGGAATCCAGGTCGATCCCCGGGCCCTCGAAAGCATGGTCACGCAACGGAGCGAGATCACTTATGACTGAGCCGGAAAACGAATCTCGCACGTTCGAGGCTTCCGACGGCTACCCGTTCCACGTGGCCCTCTGGTCCGCCGCGCCGCCGATCAAGGGGAGGGTTGTGGTGCTTCATGGGGTGCAAAGCCACTCGGGCTGGTATCACTCGCTCGGCCGCACGCTGGCCACCGCGGGATATCAGGCCTCGTTTCCCGATCGCCGCGGCTCGGGTCCGAACCTGCGCGATCGCGGCCACGCTCCCTCCGGGCGCCGGCTGGTCCGCGACATTGCCGAGTGGCTCAAGTCGCTACGCGACCAGCAGCCTTCCTTGCCGATCGTTTTGGCCGGAATCAGTTGGGGGGCCAAGCTCGTGCTCATCGCGGCGGCGCAGTATCCCGAGCTCGTCGACGGCATCGCCCTGATCTGTCCCGGGCTGCTGCCCCGGGTGGGCGTCTCGCGCACGGAGAAGTTCCAGATCGCCTGGGCCGTACTCACGAATCGCCGCAGAATGTTCCCGATCCCCCTGTCCGACCCCGCCCTCTTCACCGCCAATCCCGAGGCCCAGGCCTTCATCGCCGCCGACCCTCAGGGTTTGCGCCAGGGCACGGCCGCGTTGTTGGCCGCCAGCTTCTTGATCGACAGACTGGTCCAGCGCGTGCCGGGCCGTGTCAAGCAGCCCGCCCTGCTCATGCTGGCCGGCCAGGACCGGATCGTCGACAACCGGCGGACCCTCGCTTACTTTCAAAGGCTGGCGACGACCGACCGGCAGGTGATCGAATACCCCGAGGGTCATCACTCGCTGGAATTCGACCCTGATCCCACCCGCTACGCTCGTGACGTGATCGACTGGATCGAGGGGCACGTCGCTACGAACTCCACACCCGCCGGCCACGCTTCATCGAACCGGTAGGGTGCGTCAAGCCAGCGACGACGCACCGGATTTTTCAGAACTTCGGCTCAGTCGCTTCGGCCTGCTTGCCTGGCTTCTTGGTCGCGATGTCGCCGTTCGAGGGCTTGCCCTTTCTGGTCGATTTCGATGCCGGCGTGCGGCTCGACTTGCGGGATGGAGTGGGAACGCCTTGCTCCGATTCCAGAGAAAGCGCGACCGAGTTCATGCAGTATCTCAGTCCCGTGGGCGGCGGACCGTCCTGGAAAACATGACCGAGGTGGGCGCCACAGCGGCGGCAGGTGACCTCGACGCGCGCCTCGGCAGGCTCGCTGTAATCCATGGCCGTATCGAGGGCCTTCTCGCTCACCGGCCTCCAGAAGCTGGGCCAGCCTGTTCCCGACTCGAACTTGTTGCTGGCGTCGAAGAGCTTGGCACCGCAGCAGACGCAGACAAACGTTCCCTTGAAGTGGCCGCTGGCATACTTGCCCGAGAAGGGTTGCTCCGTGGCCTTCATCCGCGTGACCATGAACTGCTCGGGCGTCAGCAGCTTCTGCCATTCTTCATTGGTCCTGAATATCCGCTCGGGCTCCTTGGCTGCGCTCTTGGAGTCCCTGGACGATTCGACCCTGTTCCCGGAATCCGGCGAAGTTCCGAACGGATTCTGCCCCAGGACCGCCGTACTCGCCGAAACGATGCAGAACACGCCCGCCAGGAGCAGGGCAAAACGACCGCACAGAGATCGTGTCATCATTTCGGTTCCTGAAAAACGAGCCTTGCACTTATCAATACGCCGGCAG
This sequence comes from Planctomycetaceae bacterium, assembly GCA_019237095.1. GTDB lineage: Bacteria > Planctomycetota > Planctomycetia > Isosphaerales > Isosphaeraceae > Aquisphaera. Next base: position 6,279 of record JAFAHT010000529.1, on the reverse strand, counting down.
ATCACTTTCCTGTTGTTTTGACTTCCGGTTCCTTGCGTGGCGTTGTTTTGACTTCCGGTTCCTTGCGTGGCGTCGGTCGGAACTCAACCTTGCTGGCTTTGAATGCAGATTCGAGCAAGCTTTCGGTGACGGCCGGTGCGAAGCCCTCGATCACGGCCACGTCCCGCCCGCGGCGTTCGACGACCTGGCAGACGTTGTCGCTGCAGCGCCAGAGCGAGTCGGGAATTCGCTCGGGCTGGTATGCGTCCTTGCCCATCCGCCGGGTCTGGTAGCGGGTATAGGCCTGGGCGAACTCCCGGGCGTCATCCTCGCCGTCCCAGGTCGACAGCCAGACCAGGCCGAGCTTCTCCGCGGGGCCCTCGAATACCGCGTAGCGGTCGCCATCCCAGCCGGCCGCGGCCTTGGGGCCCGCTCGCCCCAGCATGATCGAGGTCTGCAGCTCGCCGAGCACGTTCCGCCCCAGCTCCTTCCAGGGTACGCCCGGCTTCAGCGCGCCAAGATCGATGCACATGGGCAGGTCAAGCTTGGAGCGATACTTTTCGGGATGGATGATCTGTTCGGTCGAGACGGGCGGGTTGAGGTACGCTTCGTCCACCGACTTCCAGCCGCCGTCGTTAACCAGAGCGGCACAGAAGACCATACCGCGGAAATAGGGGAAGATCATGCTCTCGGAGATGATCGGTGGCGCCGAACGCAAGGTCTTGCCGCCGCCCAGCATCGAGATAAAAGGGCTGATCAGGCTCAGACCGCGATCGAGGTCGCCGGCGGGCATCTTGACGATCTTGGAACCGTCCCAGTCGTCCATCTCGGCGCCCATCATGGCCAGGGTGGCCTCACCTTCGATCAGGGCCGAAAGGGCCAGCGCGCGGTCGTCGTCGTGCTTGGCGCCCTTTTGCAGCTTGTCGAGGTCGTAGTGCTGGTCGGCCAGGGCGTGCGTCAGCTCGTGCGCGATGACCGTCTTGTTCTCATCTTTGTCAAAGCCGCTCGTCTTGCCGAAAAGCCGCTCCAGGAGCGTGGGCTTCGCCTTGGCCTTGGCCTCGGGCTCCTCGATCAGGTGCATGGTCTTGGTCTTCGGGTCGTAGAAGGCGGCGATCTCTTCGGAGTACACCTGGACCAGGAGCGACTTCAGGTCCAGCGACCGCGGCACCAGGCCAAACGCCTTCATGGCCATCTCGTTCGCGCGGAACTCCTCGGGAGTCTGGTCTTCCGCGAGCTCCTTCAAGAGCATGGCCTTCAACTGCTCGCGCCTGGTCACGTCGCGCTTGACCTCGTGTTTGAACGGGATCTTGCGCAACCGGGGTAGAAGCTGCTCGAAGGCGCTCTTGTAGCGGATCACGGCCTCGCCCGGCTTGCCCTCGTCCGCAAGCCGGTCACCCTCCGCGAGGAGTTCCGTCCCGGCCTTCATGCTGGCGTCGATCTCGTCCCCGCGACCCGGGGCGGGTGCGAGTAGAATACAGGTCAAAACAAAGGCAGTCAGGCGTGGCGAAAAGCACATGAGTCGGGCCCGTCCAAGAGTCACATGGGGGATGAAAGCGAAACGCTTCCGCTTCATTGTCGTGGTATTCTACGTTGTGGTCACGGCACCTGGTCATTTCCAGGCGCGGAATTCGAGGCCGCGGATGCGGCTGGACGGACCCGCTGGGCTGGAAGTCCCTTGGAAGCTCCGCCGGCATCCTTGACCAGCGCTATTCTCAGTAATTGCTTGGCCGCATCGATGCGCACCTCGTTCGAGTCTCTGGGACCGTTGCGGGTATTGATCATGAAGTGAATGTCGTTGGCGAGGAAGTCGAGAATACCAGCTTCGGGAACTCCGTGAAAGCGAAGCATGCGAACTTTGGCCTCGCGGGACATCTTGCCGCCGTATCGCTCCAGGAGAAATCTGGCCTTGGACCGGAGCTCGTCGCTGTAGTTCCGTCCGTACCGATTACAGAGATCGTCGATCTGAGTAGCAGCCTCCTTGCGGCTGAGTTTGATGGCTTCGCGCAGGTCGCGACGGAAGGCGGCCCGCTCGTCGTCGACACGCGCTTGGGATTCGGCATCGATGACCTCGCGGGCGCGATCCTTGAGGACGCGACGTTGCTTCAGCTCGGCGTTTTTCTCGGCCGCTTCGGCCTGGATATCCTGGAGAAGTTGTTCCTGGGTCGGTTGCGGCTGCCGGTCCGGCGACGGATCGCTCGCCGCCGCGGGCCCGTTGCTGGCAGCCGTCTTCTCTTGGTCTGTCGTCGATCCTGCCGGCAGACCCCGGGAGATGTCGAACTCGGCAAAGGGACTGTCGTCAGCGGCCGGCACCGAGAAGCCGATCGCCACGGGCCCTCGAGGGGCGGGGCGGGTCGCGTCCACGGGAGTGGTGGCGGCGGCCTGAGGTCCAGGCTCCTTCACAAGAGTCGCCGCGGGCGGCGGAGTACTGGCGACCGTGACACCGGGCGCGGCTTTCGCAAGGTCGGAACTTCCGGCGCTCTTCGAGGGTTCTCCTTCTTTCGTCGCCGCCGGCGTGGCGGCCGCCGGGCTCGCCGGCTTCGTCAGATCCGCCTTGGCCGCGGGCGCGGGCAGGACGGCAGGCAACGATCCGGGGGCGATCGGCTGCGAATTGAGCGCCAGGGGAGCGCCAAAATCAACAATCGAGGCAGAGGGCAGCCCCTGAAGAGCTGCGTTGACCGACGCTTCGGAGAGCGCGCCCGGGACGGCCTGCCTCTCCGCCGCCTTCCGGGTCGATTGGTCCGCCGACGGGCGCGGCACAAGCGGGTAGCGGACACGCGAGGAAACGCGGTGATAGACCGCCACGGCGCCGAGCGGTACGAGCACCAGGAGCGGCAGCGCCAGGTACCAGGGAACGCCGCGCGTGCGGTACTGGATCACAACCACCGGCTGGGCCGGAGGCGGCGACTCGATGACCTCTTCGAGGTGGTCGGTTTCCAGGTTGAGGTCTTGGTTCTCCTCGATCATCCGGTCGTACCCCCTTGCAAGCCGGTTCCGCGAATCGTCTGGTTGTACGGGTCAAGCAGCCGTTCCACTTCTTCGATCGAGGGGAAGCCCCCCCTTTCTCGGAGCGCGGCCGCCGAGTCGGGTTGGCCCAACCGGGCTGCCACGCGGTCGGGATCGAGCCCTACCAGCTCGCTCGCGATCTCGCGGACCGTCCGGTTCTCGTGGTAGGCCGTCTTGGCGATCGCCGACGCAATATCATAACCAATTCGGGGCGCCAGTGCGGTACACATTGCCAGGCTTTTCTCGATGAGCTGGCGGCAGCGCTCGTCGTCGGCCTCGATGCGGACCACCCCATCGGTCTTCTGGTTCTCAAGGAAGTTGCTTGCATCGATACACTTGGCAGCCAGATGGTTGGCCGCGGCGCCCAGCAGGTCAATCGACTGGAGCAGGTTGAAGGCGATGATCGGCATCATCACATTGAGCTCGAAGCTTGACCCCAGCGCGTTGGCCCAGGTGATCGTGGTATCGTTGCCGACAACTTGGGCGGCCACCATCATGACCGCCTCGGGAATGACCGGGTTGACCTTACCGGGCATGATCGAGCTGCCGGGCTGAAGCTCCGGGATACGGATCTCGCCGATGCCGCAGCGTGGCCCCGAACCCAGCAGGCGGATGTTGTTCGCAATGCAAGAGAGGCTGACGGCCACCGTCTTGAGGGCCCCGGACGCCTCGACCGCGGCATCGCGCTGGGCCATGCACTCAAACGTGTTGGACGCGGGCCGAACCGGCAGGCCCGTCTCCCGGCCGAGTGCCGCGGCCATCCGCTCGGGAAATTCGCGGTGCGTGTTGATTCCAGTGCCCACCGCCGTGCCACCGATCGGCAGCTCCAGCAGCGACCCGGCACACAGCTCTAGCCGGTGAATCCCATGCTGTACCTGCGAGGCGTAGCCTGAGAATTCCTGGCCCAGCCGAATCGGCACCGCGTCTTGAAGATGGGTCCGGCCGATCTTGACCACGCGATCGAGGGCCCCGGCGCATCCCGCCAGGCGGTCGTGCAGGTTGATGAGTGCGGGGTTGAGCTGGTCATGCAACCGCTCGAGTGCGGCCACGTGAATCGCGGTGGGAATCACGTCGTTGGATGACTGCCCCATGTTCACGGCGTCGTTGGGATGGACTGGCGTTCGACCCCCGCGCACGCCCGTGAGCTCTTCATTGGCGATTCCCGCGATCACTTCGTTGGCGTTCATGTTGGTCGAGGTGCCGCTGCCGGTCTGGAAAATGTCGAGAACGAACTGGTCGTCGTGCTCGCCCTCGCAGACCGCCTGCGCGGCCCGGATGATCGCCGCCCCCAGCTCCGGGGAGAGTAGGCCGAGATCCATGTTGACCTGGGCCGCGGCTTTCTTGATCAACCCCAGCGCCCGGATGAACCCGCGAGAAAACCGTAGGGTGCTGATCTGAAAGTTTCCCGCCGCGCGTGCCGTCTGAGCGCCGTAGTAGGCCTCCGCGGGGACCTCCATCTCCCCCATTGAATCGCGTTCCCGCCGGGTTGTGGACACGACAGAAGCCTCCCATCCTCTCCAAGTTCAACGCCGCCGCACTTTCCCCGTGGCAATGGCCCCACGTGATAGGACCTGTGCTAGCCTACCAAAAACAAGTATAAGCGTTCTCGCAGCCGGTACGTTGATTTCAGAAAACACAACCTTCGGCAGGTCCGGGGCCCAGAAGTTTCGTGACTCGAGGTCCTCGTCCTCGTGGCGGACGATCTGCGACCGGCCTCAGCTCGGGGCGGGCAGTTCCGGCGGGGCAGTCTCGGATGAAGGCAATGCGGCCACCGGCTCTTCCCCGGCCACCGACTCTTCGCCGGCCGCCAGGTGCGGCAGGGGCCATTGTTCGAGCCGGACCTGGTTGCCTTGAACGACGACGAACGGGCAAGGGGGTGCCTCGATCCAGGAGCCGCTATTGATGTACAGAACGCCGTCATACTCGGCCACCAGCGGCAGGTGCGTGTGACCGCAGGTCACGAACCGGAAGCCGCGGCTGGCGGCATACTCGGAAGCACGCCGCATGATCAGCTCGCTGTTGCGTTGCCACCGCTTGGTGATCCGGCGAATCCATCGGGCGGCGCGGTGGGGCATGGATCTCTGGATGAAGTAAAAGATTCCGCAGGCAATCTCGGTCAGCCAGGGATAGTCGGTGATGATGGTGTCGAACTGGTCGCCGTGCAGGATCAGGAGCTGGATCTCGCCATTGTCGAAGCCGTATTCGTCGAGGATATCGACGCCCACGATGTGGCTGATCGTGTCGGCGGGACCGTCGTGATTCCCCCGAACCCACACGACCCGGATGTCGTCGCGATCGGTGTTGCGGCGGATGACCTTCAGACAGGCGAAATGCCGCTTCGTGAACCGTTTGAAGTTGAGATCATCGAAGATATCGCCGTTGATCACAAGCTCGCGGCAGTGCTCGACCGCCCAGGTCAAGAACTCCTCAAGTAGCTTCGCCTGGCAGACGTCGCTGCCCAGGTGCAGATCGCTGATCACGATGCAATCGAAAACGCTTTTCTCGCCAAGACCGTGCACGCTCGAGGCGGTCTCCATCACGCGACTCCCGCGGTCTTTCCCGGCCCGCCAGGGTCACGTCCTCGTCTGGCGGCTTCATCCGGGCCTGCCGGAGAATCCGTGGCGACCCGGCGAAGAATACTCATTCAATTATAGTATAATATAACAGAGCCTGCGAAAGAAAACGCTCTGGGAACAACAAGATCCGTTGGACACGGTCCTTTCATTGCTGGAGCGAAACCCATCGTGCAACTAATCTTAAAGCATGTCCTCCGGCATGTCACCCGATACATCAAATCTTCAAGATTCACAGGAGCGATGAGACCTCCGGCCAAATCTCGAAGCGGATCTCCTGCGGGGGGTCACGGTGACATGCTGCAAAAATGCGATTGACGGGCATTCTCTTTCCTATCGGACTTGTTGCCCTGGTTCGAGCAGGGTCTCCTGACCGGCCTGTCCCCTTCGACCGACGGTCTCCCAGTCCCCGACAATTGGCGCGTCACCTGGGTATCCATGGCCTGAAAGCTGGGGCCGCAACTGGTCTAGAAAAGTCCGAGAAACGCGCAGTTCAAGCAGCCAGAAACGCCCTGAGCGAGGACAGGAAATATTGGCAGCGCGTTGAGCGGGTTATCCATGGCCTGAACAGATGGCTCGTAAAATGTTGAGAAATGTTGAGAAACGCGGAGTTAACACAGCCAGAAACGGTCCGAGCGCGGACGGGAAGTGCTGGCAACGCGTTGAGTTGGGTGCCCATGGGCTGAACAGATGAGCCGTAAAATGTAGAGAAATGTTGAGAAGC
>JAFAHT010000442.1 GCA_019237095.1 Planctomycetaceae bacterium | reverse complement strand
GCACAAGAAAATTAATCGCTTCCCTGGACGAGAGACGGGCTCATCGCAAGGAAGGTGGACCAATGGCAACATTTCCCGCTCGAAGTGAGGCGGATGATGGGCTTACGCTGGAAGGGGAAAGAGTTTTGTTTTGAAGCCCGGCCAGTTGAGGCCAAGGCGATGGTCAGTACGAGGTGCTCTTCTTTTTCCGGATTCGGTCGGAAAGCAAGAGCAGGCTGCCGCCGGCCAGCAGGAAGGCACTGATTGCGGCACCCGTTGCAATTTCGGGTACAGCATGCTGGCCCTGGCCGTTCTGGCCCTGGCCGTTCTGGCCTTGGCCGTTCTGGCCCTGGCCGTTTTGGTCGCCGTATGCATTGCCGATCAAATAGCAGGGTCGCGTGCGATGGACTTGCGATCGGCACACAATTGTTCCAGGGAACGCACGATGTGATCGTGGCTGTCGGCTTGCCAGATCGCTCCCGCACAAAGGCGCAACCGATGGCACGCCACCGTCGACGCTCACTTGAGCGATTGAGCGATTTCAAACCGGGATTTCCCAGATGAGCCCTGACCGAGCCAGTCGATCGGCTCATCCGGTAGATCACAATCACCTTTGCAAGACTTCACCCTGCCAAAAACAAGTATTCGACACTCGCCCTGCAAAAACAAGTAAAAGACACAGATGGCGCTTATAAGACACAGATGATGCCTACTATAAGACACAGATGATGCCCAAAATATTCACAATCATAGTGTGTTGATGGGTTAAGATCAGCGCCGCAGGTGCTCTCGACTCGACCGATCGCCAGGGTCGCGACTCTCGGGATGGACGATCACCGTCCCGCTCGCCGGCGCGTCTTCGCTTCACGCCTCGCTCGGGTCCGGTGAGGGATCGGCGTGGATGGACGTTGTGGGCATCACCGCCAGCCAGACGCCATTGACGCTTTGTGAGGCCCTTGGTTTGCTGTGGGGGCACGTTGCCCTCAGCACCCGGCTGCGGTAGCATGGCCACATGCCGACAGTACTTCGGGTGGGGCCGTTGCGGTTTTTCTTCTACGCGGGCGATGGTGCGGAGCCACCACACATCCACGTCGAACGCGACGACTCCGAGGCGAAGTTCTGGCTCGATCCCGTGCGATTGGAGCGGAGCCGCGGTTTCCACAGGAAGGAAATCAACCGGATCGGCGGTCTGGTCGAGGAGCACCGAGAGCAGTTGTTGGAGAGTTGGAATGAGTTCTTCAACGGTTGAACCCCGAGAGGCCCTGGCCACCCGCGTCGAGGTGAGCGAGGATACCTTGTCGGTGGAACTGGCCGACGGCCGCACCGTGGCTGCACCGCTGGCTTGGTACCCTCGCCTGGTGCACGCCACGGCGGAAGAGCGGGGCTCTTGGCGGCTGATCGGTGGCGGTCGGGGTGTGCATTGGCCAGAGATCGACGAGGACATCAGCGTCGCGAATCTGCTGGCTGGCCAGCCGTCAATGGAAAGCCAGAGCTCTTTCAAGAAATGGCTAGCGAACCGGGCGAAACCGGGTCGTAGCCCGAAGCGGTCGCGGGCCTGAACCGGACTTGACTGCCGGATTCAGCGTGAATCCGACATGACTTCAACAGGGGCGAATCCGTCCGCGTTGGCGTAAGTTGTTACTGTCAGCGGAGGAGGTGGGATTCGAACCCACGGTACCGCGAAGCGGTACACCGGTTTTCGAGACCGGCCCTTTCAACCACTCAGGCACCCCTCCGGGTTGGTGGTGTCGGTTTCTTCCAGTCTAGAAAAGACCCGGCGATCCTGGAAGAAGAGACTGAGGATTTCGCCGCATTCCTTCTCCATCACGCCCGCCGTGATCGACGCACGATGGTTCAGACGGGGGTCCGAGACCAGGCGGTAAAGGCTGGCACAGGCCCCGGCCTTTGGGTCCGTAGCGCCGTAAACGACTCGAGCAATTCGACCTTGCACAATCGCCCCGGCGCACATGGGGCAGGGCTCGAGCGTGACGTAAAGCGTGCAACCCTCCAGCCGCCAAGATCCCAGGGCCCGACCGGCCAGGGTGATCGCCAGCCGCTCGGCGTGAGCGGTGGGGTCTTGCAGTGTCTCGCGCAAATTGAACGCCTGGGAGACGATCTTGCGGTCGTGAACGATCACGGACCCGACGGGAACTTCTCCCAGGTTAGCAGCTTGCCGCGCGAGCTGGAGTGCCCGTTCCATCATCGAATGGTCGAACTCGTCGGCTTCGAGGCTGGGCGACAGGGGACGGGCCATGCCAGTGGGTCCGCGGCAAGTACTTGCCGAGCAACTGACCGGACGGTCGTGGTATCATAATCGACAAGCAAACGTAACAGACCACGGTCCGTTTTCGCCAGCGGAGGGAAGCAGCCGATGTCGCAACTGATCGAGTTCTACCGTGGAACTGGCAGCGACGCCCGAGGCCGGAACCTGGAGCGGATCTGGGCCTACAGCGACAACGAGATGGAGTATCACCACGACTTTATTCAATGGCTGTTTCCTTTGCGGGAACCGAGCCAGTTCAACCCGGACGCCCCAGTCCTCTCCGACGAAGACATCCGGATATTCCGCGAGGACGCTTCGCTACGAGAGAATCTGGCGCGCTCCTTTGAGCGATTTCTGTCCTTTCTCGGCCTGGCCCGGGACGAAAAGCGCATCGGCCCCGGGCCAGATTTCGAGCGCAGGAGTGGCGTGTTCACCAGCCCCAATCACAACTGGCTGCGAATCACGCGCGTCCTGACTTCCCTGAGGCTTCTGGGCCTGGAAGCCGACGGCCAGGCCTTCTTTGCGTGCCTGCAAGACCTGGTCAAGAGCGGCCAGGCGAGGGTCTCGAACGACACGATGGCCTACTGGCAAAACGCGACGTTCCCCGATCGCCCCATGCAAAGGTGACCGAGGAACGCCAACGCCGTGATGATCGGCTGCAAAAGAAATCAGGCCGGCAGCTTATCTCCGCCCATGCCCAACGCGTTGAACAGAAACGCGGCCACGGCGCCGCCGAGGAAGTCTGCAATCAGATAAACGCCCAGGTGATACCGATCTGCCAGGCCCATGACGAACGCGCCGAGGCCAACGGCCGGGTTGAACGCACCCCCGGAGACAGGCCCGATGGCAAACGCTCCGACGACGACCGTGAAACCGATGGCAAGGCCGTAAAACGAGTTACCATCCGTCCCCTTGGCAGTCGCCGAGTTCAGGACGACGTAGACCAGGGCGAAGGTGAACAGGAACTCGCCAAGGAACCAGGCCCAGGGGCTGTACGAGACAAGATTCACCGGAGGGGCCGGGGCGCCGATCGCCGTGCCCTTGATGAACAGCACGGCCGCCGCGGCAACAACAGCAGCCACGAACTGAGCCACCCAGTACGGGATCGCATCCGCCCAGGTGCACTTGCCCCGCAAGGTCACCCCCAGCGTGACCGCGGGATTGTAGTGGCCGCCCGAAAAGTGACCGCCCGCGTAAACCATGATCATCAGCGCCGAGCCAATCGCCAGCGGCGCGAGGAGGGTCGCCGCGTCGGGACTCTTCACGGTCATTCCCACTGTGAACACGAGAAAAAACGTACCAATAAACTCAACAACGTACTTCGCAATCGGCATTGGGTTCTCCTTGTGACGTGACGCGACCAAAACGATTGTGGTCTCTCGAACCAGAATTTCATGATCAAGAAGACACCCAGAACTTGTCCGCCCGAGCCAAGACGCTATGAGGGAGCCTGGATACTTCGCTCATGACGACA
>JAFAHT010000054.1 GCA_019237095.1 Planctomycetaceae bacterium | reverse complement strand
CTAAGCCGCCTGCATGAAGCGTATACGTACATGTCCTCGAGGCTCCTCCGCCTCTGAAGTGGTCGATCTCAGTGACACCCGCTTTTCCCTCCCCTAGAACGTGGACCCTTCCACTACGGGCGTTCGTGGTTCGCTGAACTCCGGTTTTCTCTACTTTTCTCTACCACACGCCCGTCCAGTACCGGCGAATCATTCGACCCCCGGACGATTGCCGACGGACTGCGAACCGCGCTGGGAACGCGAACCTTCGCGGTGATCCGCCAGCACGTGGACGCGATCGTCACTTGCTCCGAGGCCGAGATCATCGACGCGACCCGTTTCGTCTGGGAGCGGCTCAAGATCGTCATTGAGCCCTCGAGCGCCGTCGTCGTGGCGCCGCTGCTGGCCGCCAGGCTGAGGGCGAAAGGACGGGTCGGCGTCATCCTCAGCGGCGGCAATGTGGACGTGGAAACCTTCTTCCAGGGCCTCGCGGCGCAATGGCTGTGAGTGAGATCCTCACAGCCGGCAGCGCCCCGTCCCGGACAGCTTGCGACGAACCCCGGCAACCGGGCGAGCCCGACTCATGAGCGTGCGGATCGTGATCGCTCTCATCGACCTGGTCGTGGTGACCGTCCTGTTGGTCCGGCGCGTGGACGTGTGTCTCGTGCTTCTGGCCGCCGCCGTTCCCCTGTTCGCGGTGTGCGGTGGGCTGAAGGCGATGCTCACGACGCTGGTGGAAGAGATGGCCAATCCGGGGACAGTGGTACCCATTTGCTCGGCGCTGGGCTTCGCCTACGTGTTGCGGATTACCGAATGTGATCAGCACCTGCTCCGACTGCTGCTCCGGCCGCTGCAGCACGTGCGCTGGCTGCTAATTCCGGGCGGGATTTTGCTAGGTTATCTCGTCAACACAACGATCGTCAGTCAGACCGGCACGGCCGCCGTGCTGGGCCCGATCCTGATCCCCTTGCTGCGGGCCGGCGGCGTGCAGCCGGCCACCGCGGGAGCGATCTTGCTGCTGGGTTCGTCGATGGGCGGAGAGCTGTTCAATCCCGGCGCCGTCGAGACACAAAAACTCGCCGAGCTGACAGGTCTCTCCAGTCCCGAGGTCATCGCCCGCTCGACGGCGCAGATCCTCCTGGCCTGCGGGATGCCCTTGCTCTCGTTCTGGGCCCTGGCGCAATTTCGCGGTAAGCATAAGCCAGTTCCCGGCGGTCTGGACGCGGAAGCCGAGTCCAAGCCGGCAGTGGGCTCGGTCGATTCCTCGATTAACCCCGTCAAGGCCGTCGTTCCCGTGCTGCCGCTTGTGCTGCTGTTCACCGACTCGAGCCTGGGGGCTCTTTCCCCGTTGCGGGCCTTGGAAGGTCCCGCCAAGATTCTGGCCGCGATGCTCATCGGCATCATCCTGGCAGGCCTGACCTCACCGCGCGTGAGCGGTCAACTCGCCACGGCGTTCTTCGAGGGTGCGGGCTATGCTTATACGCACGTCATCTCACTGAACGTGGCGGCTTCGACCTTTGCCTAGGGAATCGACCGCAGCGGCCTGATCGCGGTGATCGTCCAGGGGCTCGTGGGCAGGCCGACGGCGGCGCTGGCCGTCAGCGCCATCGCCCCCTGGGCGCTTGCGGTGGCCTCGGGCACCGCCATCGCGCCGGCAGTCTCGATCATGGAGTTCTTCGTGCCGGACGCGGCGTCGATGCACCTGGACCCGGTCCGCCTCGGCATGGTCGCCGCGCTCGGCTCGCATTTCGGACGGACGATGAGCCCGGCCGCCGCCGTCGTGGCCATGTCGTCCAAGCTGTCACACGTTCCGCCTTCCAGTCTCATCCGCCAGGTCGCCCTTCCCCTCGTCATCGGCGGCGCAACGGTGGTGGTTGCGATGCTGCTGGGATTGCTCTGAACCGATCCTCGCGCGTTCCCCCCGAAGGACAGCCCAGGCAGGGAAACAGAAAGAAGAACCGTCGAAGGAGGAACCGGCGGGCGGGTACAATGAACTAACGAGTATCCTTTTTTCCACAGGGCGGAAGTGCCATGCCAATTCACGACTGGACTCGCGTCGACGCGGGTTTGTTCCACGCGTTTCACCAGCGCTGGATCAGCGCTCTGTGTGACGCCCTGAATACGGGAGGATTACCGCCCGACTACTTCGCTCTCCCCGAGCAAACGATCCGAGGCCCCATCTCAGACGTCCTGAGATTGCGATTGTCAGCAGAAAGCGACGAGTCGTCGGCTACCACCCACGCCCTGGCTGTGGCTGAGGCTCCTCCCCGCGCGCGTCTCGTCCGACGCTCCGAAGCCGAAATCTACGCGAGGAAGTCCGAGCGGGTCACCGTGCGTCATCGCCACGGTCAGATTGTCGCCGTGATCGAGATTGTCTCGCCGGGCAACAAGGGGAGCAACAACGAGCTGCGCGCCTTCGTGGAGAAGACCTCTGCCTTGATTCAAGAGGGCGTCCACCTGCTAGTTATCGATCTGTTCCCACCCACCAAGCGCGATCCGATGGGCATTCACAAAGCTATCTGGGATGAGTTCGAGGAAGAGGAATTCGAACTGCCACCCGACCAGCCCTTGATTCTTGCGGCATACGACGCCGGGCCGCCCCGGGTAGCGTATGTCGAGCCAATCGCGGTAGGGGATTTTCTGCCTGACATGCCCCTGTTTCTGAAGCCGGAATTCTATGTCCCCGGCCCGCTCGAGGCGACCTATCAAACCACGTGGAACGTCTTCCCCAATGTGCTGAAGAGACTGCTGGAAACACCAGACCTCAAGCCACACCCGAGGCCGTGAGGCAACGGGAGCCCCGGGCGAATCCGGAAAAATCCGTCCGCCAAGAATCGACAGCACGTCACACCCTGGGGTGGGAAAGGCCAGGAAGTCTGATTGCCCGCGGATCCAACCAGATCTCTTGCCAATGCACGGGATCGACGATGGAATAACGCTTCGCAGCCGTGCAATCATTGCTCCCACGCTCAACCTGTTCGTGACGATCTACCGGAGTCTCCGCCGTGGCCGAGAATCATGCTTTCGATGTCGTCAGCGAGATCAATCACGCCGAGATGCACAACGCGGTGGTCCAGGCCCAGCACGAGATCGCCGTCCGATACGACTTCAAGGGAACCAAGGCCTCGATCGAGTTCAAGAAGCAGGACAACGCTCTGACCCTGCTGGCCGATCACAAGGGGCAACTGGAGACGGTCATCCAGGTGCTCAAGGAGAAGATGGCGCGCCGCGGGGTGCCGGTGAACGCACTGATCCGCGGCAAGCTCGAGGAGGCCTCGCACGATTCGGTTCGAGAGACCCTGACGCTGCACACCGGCATCGATTCCGACGATGCCCGCAAGATCGTCAAGGACATCAAGCAGCTCAAGCTCAAGGTGCAGGCGCAGATCATGGATGACAAGGTCCGCGTGACCGGCAAGAAGATCGACGACCTTCAGGCCGTCATGGCCCACCTCAAGGAGAACGGACCGGAGTACCCGCTTCAGTTCGTCAACTTCACCTGACCGGAACCAGGCGGCTGACTGGAAAGGTCGAGGCCGCTCCTGGTGTCAAGGCGGTGGAGAGCCGCGGCCGGTTCGCCGATCTAGAAGCTGACCTGGCTGGATCGCGGGCTCGTTTCGTGCTGATCGGACAGCCCGGGCGAACTTGAGGAGGAATCGGAAAATGGGCTTCTTGAACGGACGCGTCACGTTCACTCGATATCGAGTGAGCGGATCATCCCCTCTGCCTTTCGCCGACGACCTGCTCGCCCTGGCCGTGCAGCACGCCGCCGGCCGCCACGGGTCGGCCGACCCGACCGACGGCGTCTCCACCGGCTGGTCCGGCGGCGACCACGTGCTCGACCTGACATTCGACCTGACCAAGAACGTGGTGAACGATGCCCTCCACTTCGCGGTCCGGATCGACACCGACAAGATCCCCGGGTCGCTGCTGAAGGCTTATACCCAGATTGAGACCGAGGCCAGGGCCAAGCTCAACCCCAGTGGCCACCCGACCAAGGCCCAGCGCCAGGAAGCCAAGGAAGCCGCCCGCCTCCGCGCTGAGGCCGAGGCCGACGACGGCCGGTTCCGCCGGCTCAACCATTACCCCGTCCTGTGGGATGGCCAGAGCGGCGTCCTGTACGCGGGCACCACCAGCACGACCGTCCTGGAGCGGCTTGGGACGCTCTTCCGAGAAACATTCGACCGCACCCTCGAGCCGATCACCGCCGGTAGCCTGGCCACCAGCCTGGCCGGGCCGGACGCCGACGACCGGAACCAGGAAAGGCTGGCCGAGGGAACACTCAGCTTCTTCGGCGGCGAGCAGCCCGGGCTGTCCACGGTCACCTGGGCCGAGAATGCCCCCAACATGTTCGACCACCTCGGTAACGAGTTTTTGGTCTGGCTCTGGCACGCGCTGCAGAACGACAGCGACACGGTGCAACTGGCCGACGGCTCCGAGGTCGCGGTCATGCTGACCAAGACCCTCACTCTCGACTGCCCGCGCGGCGAGACCGGGCGCGACAGTCTCACTGACGACGCCCCGACCCGGCTTCCCGAAGCCTTCCGGGCCCTTCAGTCGGGCAAGCTGCCCCGCAAGGCCGGGCTGATCCTGGTGCGCCAGGGCGCCCAGTACGAGTTGACCTTGCAAGCCGAGACCCTCGCCGTCTCGGGCGCCTTGATTCCCAAGCCCGAGGATGAAAAACTCGCCGCCAGCGAGGTCCGGGTCGCCCGGATCGACAGCCTTCGTCACCTGACCGAGACCCTTGATCTCCTCTTCGACGCCTACTGCCGCCGCCGCGCTGGCTCGGGATGGTCGCAGGAGGTCAGCCGGATCAGGCGCTGGCTGACCGCGGCCTGAGCTCGAGAGTCGAGCCGGTTGATACGTCTCCGCAGGAGCCACCTGTCGAATCGTTCGAGATCGGGACGACACTCGCAAGTTCACGCATTCACGCACGACCGCAGCCGGCTAGCGCGATGTCGAATCGGAGATTATCGGCCAACTCGCGCGGCGGGATTGAGCAAAAACCGTATAATCGATAAAAGTTGTACGATCGGTAGCCATTGCTCATGAGGTCGTGGAGCGGGTCGCCTCCCGTCCGTGGATCTCGGGCGTGATTGACAAGGACCAAACTCGGAAGGGAGATCTGTTCGATGCGCAGGAGAGCCCAGGCTGGACTGTTGTCAGTATTGTTCTTGGGGCTGAGCGCAGGGACGGGCGCGATTCGCGCCCAGACTGTGCCGGCTGCTCCCGCCGGCCCCACCGCACGGATACCGGCCGGCCGCACGCCGGTGATTCCAGGCGCCAACGATGTCGTGGGCACCGTCACCGATGAAAACGCCAAGGAGCAGGTCACCAAGGGAGAGGTGATTAACTTCCTGAGCCGTTACCCCATCCCGGCGAACGAGAATCGCGAACAAGTGTACCGCGATGCCGTCGACTCGCTGATCAACACCAAGCTCTTGACGATCTTCCTGAACCGGCAGAAGATCACCGTTCCGCCCGCCAAGGTCGATGAGGAGCTGGCGCGGCTGGAGCAGCAGCTCAAGGCCGACGGCCGAGACCTGGCAACCGCCCTGCTCGAGGACAACACGTCGCTGGATACCGTCCGCAAGGAGCTGGAGAATCGCATTCGCTGGTCCGAGTATGTCAAGTCCAAGGCCACCGAAGCCGAGCTGAAGCGTTACGTGTCGGCCAACCGCGACCTGTTCTACGGCACGCAGGTCCGCGCCAGCCATATCCTGCTGAAGGTTGACCCCGAGGCTCCGGCCGCCAACAAGGAAAAGATCAAGCAGAAGTTGCTGGCCATCAAGGGCCAGATCGACGCCAACACGGTGACCTTCGCACAGGCGGCCAACAAGTACTCGGAAGACCCTGCCAACGCGGGTAGGGCCGGTGGCGACCTCGACTACTTCACCCTCAGCAGCGGCTTCATTCCCGAGTTCACCGACGTCGCCTTCAGGCTCAAGAAGGGCTCGGTCTCCGAGCCCGTCGAGACCCCCTACGGTTACCACCTGATCCAGGTGACTGACCGCAAAGAAGGCCGGCCCGTGGACTTCGAGCAGAACAAACCCTATATCCTCAATGCCTACGCCGGAGAGCTTCAGAAGAACCTGCTGACAGAAGAGCGAAAGCGAGCCAAGATCGAGGTCAAGCCCATACCCAAGGACCTTTTCCCGCCGACCGCTCCGGCCACTCCGGCTCCGGCCACGACCAAGGGCGCGGCACCGGCGACCAAGCCGGGGACGTGACCGCGAGGCCGGCGACGTTCTTGTTCTCAACGTCGTGGGACGAGATGAGCATGGACGGCCTTGATCGCGCCTTGGTCGGCTCACTCGCCATGCCGAAGTCTCGCCCCACGCCTTACCTGACCTACTTCCTTGCCGGGGTAATACCATACGGGGAGATTCAGCTACCAGCCCGACGGAAGCCCCCACAGCCCCGGCGTGAGCAGCTCGACGGAATTGCCCGCGGGATCACGGAAGTAGAGGGAATGTCCGCCCCTGGGCCATGACTCCTCGTGCTCGATCGACACATGGCGGCTCTCGAGGTGAGATCGCCAGGCATCGAGATCCTGGGCAGGTATGCCCAGCGCGAGGTGCCCGGGGCCCCGGCAACCGTGCGCTGGTAGGTGATCTCCCTTGAGCGTCGATTCCGCCCGAAAGACCAGCAGCATGCTTCGGTCGCCAACCCGGAAGAACACATGCCGGCCTTCTTCCCGGGCGGTCAGATCCAGCCCCAGGACGTCGCGATAGAACCGTTCGGCCAGCTCCAGATCGTCGGCGTAGATGGCAGTCTCGACAAGAGCCTCGATGGGTCTCATGGCCGCTCCCCTTCCTCGCCACATCGTTGATTGTCGAGCCCGGCTTGGCTCAACGCAAGCGACCGCCGGCCCTATGCTTCCTGTTGACGAGCCATTCAACAAGCTTGCCTTGGCAGAAGCCCCGCCGCCGAATTTGAGTCCGATGGCGGGAGCAATGCTCAGCAGAGCCCGAGCCAGCGCCGGAAGCTGCGGAGCGGGCCTTTGCGCCGGGCACCTGATCGCCGGGGCGAGTTTGCCAGAGGTGGCCGTCGTGGTAGGAAGTTGCGGAACAGCGCCATGAGGTCGGGGTAGAGTGGACCGGTTGTCAGCCCGATCCCCAGCATCAAGCCGCATGCAGCCTTGAGGAAGTCGGTGCAGGCCACCTCGTCGCCGCGCCGGAGAGCACCGGAGACCTCGAGCGGTGGAAGAGCAGGCAACCTTGCGAGCTGCTGGCCGGGGTCCGGCAGATTTTCTGGGGCCAGGAGGGTCGCCAGCACGGCGGCAGGGTCGGTGAGAGACTGACCCGCCCGCACCGAGCTCACCATCACAGGCAGGCCTCCTGGACCACGGAGCGCGATCAGCGGCTCGGTTGTTCGTGTCGCCGGGTTAACCGGCGTGTCCTCGCCGTTGCCATCACTCCGATTTGTCGTCAGCCCCAGCAGGAGCTCGGCATCGACCCCGGCACCCGATCCGAGAGCCGCCAGATCAAACGCGCGCTCGTTTCGATCGATCGATGGCGTGGGCTCACACGGAGTCGTGCCCAGTAGGGGTCGTAGCGGAGCAGAGCCCCGATTGACCAGAGGACCAACCGAAACGCTCGGAGCTACCACCTCGACCTGCGTGGTCAACCGCGCCCCCGCGGGGGCGATCGCGACGGCCGGGGGCTCCATTCCGGTCGATTCCGAACTGGCTGCCTCCGTGTCGGGGGCATCACCGGAGGACCCGAGCGATGGCGGAGAAACCGGGACCGCGACGTTACCGTAGGCGATCAAGAGTGATCCCGCGAGGCCAACCGAAGCAACCGTCTGGAACACAGCATAGAGTGGCAGCGCAGAAGTGGCCAGATCGGTACGTTGAATGTCCATCGTGAAAGGTACATTCAAGCTGCCAGGCGATGCTTGCGAAGGACCAGCCGCCACGGACGGCGCAGGGGTTTCGACGATGCGCACCAGCAGCTCAGAGTTGTCGGGAACTGCATGGCTGAGCGAGATCATCATTTCCTGCCGCGGCCCTTGCGCGTACTCGGCTGCTCCCTTCAACATCGTCAGGATCACTCCCGAGGGACCGACGAGGTAAAGCTGGTCGAGCGCCGGGATCGCTGGCCCCTCCTGTGGACCGGGCTGGCTGATAGTCACCTTC
>JAFAHT010000138.1 GCA_019237095.1 Planctomycetaceae bacterium | reverse complement strand
GTCCTCCTGCGATGCCGGATTCCCCGCCGCTGCCTCGATTTTCTCCAGGAACACGGCGTCCAGGTCCGGGCCAATGGGCAGCGGATGTACGCTTGAGCGGCGAGTTGCGAATGGCGGGTGGCGAGTGGCGAGCGAACACAACAGAAGCAAAGATCTCGACCAGACCGAATCCCACCACTCGCCACTGACTACTGGCCACTCATTCTCGGTGTCTTGCTACCGGCGAGCATCTCATCGGGCATGTGGAAACTGGCTGCCACGAGATCGGCCAGCGCGGCAAGGGCCTCCAGGGCATCCGGGCCACGAGCTTCCAGGTCGAGCGTTGCGCCGCACTCGACGGTGAGGCCCAGCAGATCCAGGATGCTCTTGCCGTTGCCCCTGATTCCCCGGTAATCGACCCAGATCTCGGCTCGGAAAGAATTCGCTAGCTTCTCGAACTTGGCGGCCGCTCGCAGGTGGAGCCCGTATGTGTTGACGATCTCGACCCGACAACGCGCTATGGCAACTTCGTCCATCGTTACCCCCCGGCCAGGGGATGCGGTCGATGGCCGTCCCCTCGCCTTCACGATCCGGCATCGCCACGGCGGTGAGGAGACCGGACAATCTGCCGATGAGGGGCTGAATGCCAATGTCTCACATCATCCACCGCCAGGGCACACGTTTCGTCTCCAGAAATCGCTGTCGATCCTGGGTCCGCTTCATGGGGCCGAAGTGCTTTACCCGCTCATGGGGCCTGGGCTGGGGCGGTCATCACCCTACCTATCTCTATCTTACCGGCGTGGGGTCCGCCTGCAAACTGCCCGGATCGGCTAGAGCGATCGCTCGCCAGGATTGAGGAGATGAAAGGAGCATCAAGCCGAGTGGTGTGGTGTGAAATACGGCGAGTCGGCGATCAAGACCCTCCTCATGCCAGATCACTGAATGCCACCCCCGCTCATCTCATCGAACGAGTCGGTAAGCGCCTGGAAAGCCCGCATTTCCTCTTGTCCAGGAACTGCTTCGCACGCTCCCTGCCATACGCCATCATGTGGCAGATGAAACTTGGGCTCCGATCCAGCTTCGAGGAACAGTCCAAGTCGTGTTCCATGATGATGCGATGCACCTCGATATGCCGATAGCCACTGTCGATCAGCATACCCCGGTCAAGCAATCCGTTGATCTTCTGGATGAACCGGAGTTCCTGCTCCAGCAATAGGCTACTGGCCAGCTCGTAGCGATCAGAGAGATCGCCTGCTCTGCGGGACAACTCGTTGCGGGTGGACTTGATGACCTGAATCACCCAGATTTCATCGGGTCCGAAATCGGTAAGCTCTCGGATCGGTGGGTTCTGGAGAAGCAAACCTTCTCCCTGGGAGTGGCCATCCAGGGCGACCGCTGAGAACAGGCGGTGGATGGTAGCCGAGGCGAGGATAGGATCGGCGCTGATTTGCGGGCCGCGGAACGCCTCGATGGCACCGTTGACATCGACGGCCTCGACGAGTAGTCCGGGGGCATCCTCATTTCCGGCCATGGAGCGGGCCTCGGCGAAGTTCACCCGCCGTTCCAACATTTTCCGGAGCTGATCCTGGCTCAAAGAAGGGAGGTAAGGGCTGAGGCCAGGGAAGGCGACCATCGAGAGGAGGTGAGACGCCATCTGGGCCGAGTAGTTCAGAAAGGTGTCGACGAGGCAAGTGGCGGAATAGTCCTGCCAGAACCCCTGGAGCTGGTCTGTGGCCCGCTGAGGATCTCCTCGGAGCAAGCCATCCCAGGCGAGTAGGGCGCAGATGGACCCGTAAGACATGCCGCCGATGGCTGCGATCTCGCCGTAGTCGCCGTCTTGTTCCAAGAGCCCTTGGAGGACGCCTGCCGAAAAAGCGGCATGACTTCCGTCGCCTTGGCAGGTGATGGCAATCTTGGTGGGCTCCGCAGTTTCACTGCTGCCGCATTGCTCCCGGAGAGCACCCTCCAGCAAGTAGAAGGGCTCTTCTCCGAGGAGTAATTCCCGGAGCGTCGCCGATTGTTCGGCGGTGATCCGGCCCGAAAGCCGGATTTCCTCGACCTCTTCGAGGCACTGTTCGACGGTATCCTCCTTACCGGGGTAGTAGGAGTGGCTGGCGATTCTTGAGAGGGATCCGACGAGCTTCTCGAAGTAAGATGATTTGTTCACCGTGGGGTCTCGTCCGTGCTGTTTGTGGAAGCGGAGATGGTGAATTCCACGTCTTGGGCGTTCGGTCCTTGTGGAACCCGCGGCACTGACCTTTGAAGACGACACTCGGAGATTTGTACAAAGTCATTCTGGGAACATGCAAGGCAATTTACAATGCAAATTCATTAATACTAAGTATTAATTCCCGTGGCCTCCTCGGGTCTCTCGTCTCCCTACAATGCATGAATCTGTGCTTCGTGCCAGCTCACGCCGTTCGATCGGTAGTTGTCCAACGCCGTGGGCCAATTGACGCGTCAGGCGCGTCCGTACCCCTCGGTGCCAAAGCACGAGTTGGAAGTAATGATCATATAATTGAAATATCAGTTGATTCTGATCAGAGTGTCGACGTCCATCGGTCGCGTCCCCTCACCCCAAGGCCGGTGCGAGGAGCAGGACGGTCAGGCTCCGAGCCCCCTGGGCTCCGTGGATGATCACGCCTTCAATGTCGCCGGTGGCAGAGGGCCCCGCCATGAAGACGCCGTAGGGGCTGACGGCAAGGTCGATCCGCCCGTACGCGTCGTGCATGGTCGCGACGATCGCCGCGGGGTCGAGCAGTACGACGAGATGCTGCGACAGCACCCCCAGGGCGCTCACGACCAGCTCCCCCTGGGTGAGCCAAACGGCTCCCGCTTCCGCCACCCCGAGCGGACTGCGAACCACCCCGACATCGACGTCGTCCAGCTCGTGAGGGTCGTCGACGTCCTCAACCCGCCGCGTGCCCGGAACTTCGGTCGCGGCCGAGCAGACGACCTTGGCGGCGGGGAACAGCTCCGCCACCTTGGCCCGGGCGGCCTCGCCGTCGGCCACCTCGAAGGACCTTCCCCCCATCGCC
>JAFAHT010000394.1 GCA_019237095.1 Planctomycetaceae bacterium | reverse complement strand
CCCGCCGCTCCAGCGACCACGATGGCCGTCAACTCGAAGCTCGTATGCGCGGTCACGAAGGTGAAGAAGCTCGAGGCGTGAGGGCTGACGGCCATGTGGCCGAAAAGGGTGCCGAGCACGATGCCGTTGCTCAGCAACTGAAAGAGGCTTCCCACCCCGAAAAGGATTCCCCAGGCAAAACACTTCAGGCCGATCGCGGTGTTGTGCTGGATGTAAAACCCGGCCATTGCGGTATCATCGCGTACCGTCCCCTCCTTGCTCAGACTCTCGATCGGACGTGAGTACATGTGATCGATCGACTCAAGGAACTTTTCGCCGACCACCTGCCGTGCGAACTCGGGCTGGGCAGCGGCTACCAGGGCACAGATCAGGAACGAGACCACGAAGACGGCCGCCGCCAGCCGGAGGGCCGGGTCGGAGCGAAGCGTCCGGGGGGCCGAGTCGAACAGGACCCGACCCCAGTCCCGGGAGCGAAATCCCTGGGCCCGGTACAGGACATTGTGTGCCCGTCCCACCAGCCCGTGGAGGTAGGCTACCGTGTCCCGGGGAAGGTCATACGATTCGGCCAGCATGAGGTCGCTGCAAACGCCCCGGTAAAGCTGTCCCAGGCGAAGCACATCCGCCGGTTGGCAGCGGCGGATGTGGCGCTCGGACATCTGATCGACGAGCCGTTCGAGCTCGCGCCAGGAAGCCTCCCGCTGGGTCAGCCGATCCGCGACTCGCATTCGCACGTGCCTCGAGAGTCATCCGGTTTCCGCACGAACCGCATTGCTCCTGGTTCGCTCACTCGCCCAGAAAGACCCGATGATAGACGGCGCAAAGCACAATGTCGGCCGGCTCAGCCGGCGGCAAGCCAAATCGAGCCCGGAGCGGCCTGGCCAGCGACTCGGCCATCTCTTCCCGCAGGGCGCGGCCGAACCGGTGACGACGCCGGACGTAATCAGACAGGGCCCGCGCCAGGTTCGAGCCGGCCGCGATCCGCACCGGCAAACGGTCGACCATGGCCCGCACGCGCGGCTCCTGAATACGGAGCAAACCGAGTCGGGGCCGGCGCTGCTCGATGATCACCATTGTTCCCGCGGCCAGATCCCCCAGACGCTGGAACTTCCCGGAGAGCAGCATGCTCGAGAGCCCGAGCAGGAAGAAAAACGGCACCAATCCGTCCACGGCCCCCACCAGGTTGCGCAAGACCGCCTGGGCGCCGGTGATCGGCACGCCGCGCTCCGAGACCACCCGCAACCCCAGGGCGCGCTTGCCCGGGGTCTGACCGTTGAATACACCTTCACAGAATGCCCCGTAACCCCAGGAGAGCAAGAAGTACGCGACCAGGGCCGGGCCCATCCCGGACGCCGCTCCCAGCGACAGCAGCAGCGCAACGGCCACCGCACCCACGACAAGCAGAGCCAGCAGGCAAAGGTCCACCATGTAGGCGGTGAAACGGCGGAAGGGTCCGCCGAGGGGATATTCAAAGACGATGCGCTCCGGCGTCATCAGACGTACCGTGGCATCAATTGGTGTATCGGGTGAGCCAGCGGCTGAAGGCTGCGACATCCCCGTTGTTTCCCCCCGACGCCTGGCATGACCCTCACAAGGTCCAACCCGGCCTGGTCCTGCCTCTTTCGGAAGCCAGGACATCCTAACGCGAAAACGCGGTGGTTCGCAACCGGACAAGGATCAAGTGGTCTGTCCGCACAATGCGACACCGATCAGCATGCCTCACCACACGGCGATGAGATGGAGAGAATGGTGCGGAGGTCAAGGAAGTGAGGGAGGGGGAGCGGAAAACGGCTGGAGCCGTTGATCGAGCCAGGGATGTGGCAAGCCGCAGTCATTGTTTGTCGGTCGCTGCTGGGTCGCTCTCGGTGCCGTCGAAAATGGTCGAGATCAGGGCGTCGCGCTTCAGCCGCGCGAGAAAAACCTCGCGTGCCTTATGCATCTTGTTGTACATGACCTTGTTGCGCATCTGGTCCTGGACCTCCTCGAACGAGGCCGGCCCGGCGGCGCGACGGTTCTCGACCAGCACGATGTGCAAGCTGGTTGGGCCCTCGAGAACCGGGCTGACCTGGTTCAAAGGCAAGCTGCTCAGCGCCTGGTTAACCGCCTCGACCGCATAGCTGCCGGGTGAGGTCTGCATCAGTCCGCCCTGGGCTCGAATGCTGGTCGGTCCCTCGCTCTCCTTGCGGGCCAGAGTGGCGAAGCTCTCGCCGCGTTTGAACCTGGTCAGCAAGTTGTCGGCCTTGCGGCGGGCATCGGCCGGGTTGGGATGGTGGCCCTTTTCGACGACCAGCTCGCGCCAGGTGATCTGGGCGGGACGGTCATACTCCTTGTCATGGAGATGATCGTTGTAATACCTGAGCATCTCGGGAAGCTCGACCTTGCGGCCCACGGAGAGCTTCTGGTCGAGGTACACCTGGGCCAGAAACTCCTGCCGGTGGCTCTGGTGTAAGAACTCCAGGGGAAGGCCCGCATCAGCGAGCTTCTGCTTGAGCTGAAACTCGTTATCGGCCAGGTAATGCCGCATGAGCGGGGGCAGCTCCTCCTCGCGCCAGTACTTGTCGGCGGCCTCGTAGAGGCGGTCGAGCTGCTTGGGATTCTTGAGCACCCGCTTGGCCTCCTGAGTGATCAGGGTCCGCTCGATCAGGTGGGCGAGCATGCTCTTGGCTGCCATGTTGAGATCCTCCCGGCCAAGGCTGTGACCGGGATTGCGATTAATGAGCTGCGCCTTGATCGTAAGAACCAGGTCATGAAGCGTGATCACCTCGTCGTTGACCCGGGCCGCGGCCCGTCCCGCTTCTTTCCAGTTGCGATTGATCGCCATCTCCGTAAGGCCGGCGGGATTGAAAGACGCCAGGCGTCCCTCGGAATCAGACCGCGGCGCCGGTGGCGGCGCCGCGGTCTGGGACGATGTCCGATCGGGGGCCGAGGCCGTGCTCGCGGAGGGCGCGCCGGCCTGCCCATTCTGTGTTGTCGGGGCCGGATTCGTCGCCGGATCGCCCGGCGACAGCGATCCTTTGGTGGGCTGAGGATCGACGGGAAGCTCCGGCGCGGTCTCCAGCGGCAAATCGCCGGTGGCCCCAGCAGCACCCGCTGAGGATGGAACAGACGTTGCCGCCGCGTCAGCCTCGGGTCGTTGTGCGGTCTTGCCTTTGGCAGAGGCAGGCGGAGGTAAATCGATGGCCGGCATCAGGTCGGGATTGGGCCCCAGAAGTTGATCCGCCATCGTAGCCGGATCACGGGGAGCCTGGGCAGCTTGAGCAGCGACAGGCGTCGGGGCGGACAACGGATTCGGCGCAGCGGTCGGAGCCACGTCGGCCGGAGCCATCGCGCTTGGAGCCACGTCGGCCGGAGCCGCAGATGTCGGAGCCACCGCGCTTGGAGCCACGGCGGCCTCGAGCGGGGCGCCCGGCGCGCCGACGGCCTGCGGTTCCTCGACGGGCGGCAGCGCCTGGTCCGGCGATGGAGAGCCGACCGCCGCGGCAGTTGGAGGAACCTCGCCTGGCGATCGACTTGCTTCAAGGTCGGCCATTCCGGGCTGCTGTGCAGGCACAGTCTGTACCGGCGGGGCGGTTGGTGCTCGAGCCGCCTGGGGATCCGCGGCGGGGGCCGGCATGCCGGCGCCAGCGAGCAGTCCAGCGGCACTGGCAGGCGGCGGGCTCGAGGGCGACGCAAGGACGGCGGAGGCCGGGGCGGACGCACGGCTCGCGGAATCGCTAGACGATGCAGATCCTTGAACCGGGCGGGAGCGCGCAACCTGCGGTCCCGGCGGCGTCCCCGCTGGCCCGCGCGGCGGAATGAATTCGCCCGACCACTGCGGGTTCTTGGGATCAGGCAGTGTCGCTTGCACGATTGCCGGATCGCCGGTGCCCCGATTGATCGTGTCGTTGATCGAAGGCACCGGCTCCATGCCAATGGGCTGCCCACGCGAGGCTGCAACTGGCAACGACGAGCGCGACTGGGCGCATCCCGCCAGCGCAAGGCCAAGCATCCCTACTGCGATTTTTCGTCTCATGACTGAAACAATCTCCATCCTTGGAGAATTCGCGCCGTGCGATCCTGAGGACCCGCGCGTGGCACCGGGAAGACCGGCCATTCCGGCCGCTCCTGAAGTGACGGGACTTGGAGAAAACACCAGGAACCCCGCCCCTTCTGGACATGCGTGGGCGGCCCTGGTACATCAATCTCGAACGGACCGGGACGATCGCGCGCAACCGAAAGGTGTGCGTTATCCCGCGACCACAGCATACCGCAATCCGCCCGGGCGGCAAGAGCGTTTCCGCAACCGCGATCCGGGCTGCAAGTGCCGGCGGAATCCTGCCATCACAACTGTCTGATCTGGAGTCTTACAGCGGCCCGAGCTCTTGATGGTCAAGCAGTTCAGGAAAAAAATGCGAGCCTGGCCAGGCCCCCTTGCAATGGCCGTGCTGATGATTTCAAGTACGCTTCTCATGGCATCTGGGCAACCGAGCAAGTTCAATCCGCCTGACCATGTTATCCCTCAATCCAGAGGGGGACATCACGCATGAAAACGATTCAGCCGGCTCGGAGAATCTGTCTCACGATGGGATCGGGTCTGGTGCGCGGGCTCGCCTGGCTGGCCGTGGCCATGAGCATGGGCGGTTGCTTCCAGCGGGTTGAAAACGAGGGAGCACCCGCAACAGAGTCGGTGCCGATCGACAGGTCGGTCGTGGTCTACTCGGCGCTCGATCGAGAGTTTGCCGAACCGGTGCTGAGGGATCTGGCCAAACAGGCCGGCCTTTCGCTGCGAAGCAAGTTTGATGTTGAGAGCACGAAGACTGTCGGGCTGACCAACACATTGATCGCCGAGTCCGTTCAGCCCCGCTGCGACCTGTTCTGGAACAATGAGATCCTCAACACCATCCGGCTCAAGGAAAGAGGTTTGCTGCAGCCGTACCGACCGCGACACGCCGGGGACGTTCCGGCGGCGTTCAAGGATCCCGACGGCAACTGGCATGGGTTTGCCGCGCGCGCCCGGATCTTGCTGGTCAACACCAAGTCCGTGTCCGAGGCTGATCGTCCGAAAGGACTGGCGGACCTGGTCAATTCGCGGTGGAAAGGCAAGATCGGCATTGCCAAACCGCTCTTTGGAACGACCGCCACGCAGGCTGCCTGCCTGTTCGCGGCCTGGGGCGAGGAAAAGGCGAAGGCCTTCTTCCGGGAGCTCAAGGCCAACGAGGTCCAGGTCTTTTCGGGCAACAAGCAGGTCGCCACGGCAGCGGGCTCGGGCCAGATTGCGTTCGGCCTGACCGATACCGACGACGCCACGGGCGAGATCGAGGCCGGCAGTCCCGTGGCAATTGTCTACCCCGACCGCGAGCCCGGCCAGCTTGGCACGCTCTTCATCCCCAACACCCTGGCCATGATGAAGGGCGCTCCGCACGCCGAAGCCGCCCGGCGCCTGGCCGACCT
This sequence comes from Planctomycetaceae bacterium, assembly GCA_019237095.1. GTDB lineage: Bacteria > Planctomycetota > Planctomycetia > Isosphaerales > Isosphaeraceae > Aquisphaera. Next base: position 8,221 of record JAFAHT010000394.1, on the reverse strand, counting down.
GATTCTCAGTCCGGAGGTCGAAGCCGCACTGGCCCAGGGATCCAGCGCCCAGATACCGCTCCTCAAGGGCACCAAGAAACCCGCCCAGGTCGAGACGCCTGCCACCGTTCACCCCATGGACGTTGACTTCCAGGCCGCCGCGAAACTCTGGGATCAGGCCGCCGTCTTTCTCACCGCGGAATTCGCGGAGTGATGCATACCACAACCATCTCCGAGCTGACCTTCCATCAACTCGCCACACTGTCGTTTCTGATTATCCCGCTTGTCGGGGAGGCCTGCGATATCCGCCGGGAGAGGCCGAGACCAGCAGATTTTGGAGCCACTCTGGATGATACCGCATCCCATTGAGACGTTCGGCAGGACTTCGAAGTGCCGGCGACGCACGAACCGTGCGCGGGCAGGAGGGAGCTCCGGCTTTCTTCCGCAACTCGACCTCACGCGCGAGCAATTCTCCGAACAGCTCGGTGCGATATTCGAGAGTCGTGACATTGAGATAATCTTCGATCCGCGGTTTCAGACCGGCATGCCAGGCTGCCTCGAACGAGTCGCAGACCCGATCGATCTCCTGGAGCACGGTGAGAGGAAGCGATTCGGATGGCATCCGGCGCGATTCCGTTTGGGTGAATCCTCTGTTCCGGCGGCCCGCGCTGCACGAATGCCGTGCAGGATGCCGGCACGCCTATTGGAATGGCCCGGTTCGCCCGCTGCAACCATTTTATGAAGCAGCGTGCGGCCGAGGCGGCGAAGAGGAAGGAAAGAAACTAGTCCTGCACTGCCTGCGACGTATTGCTTTTCTTCCCAGGCCGAAGGCAAACTCCGGAGTGCCACTGCGAGATTCGGGTCCGGTTCATCCCTCGGGAGGACGGCTTGACCCCGTACTTCGACAGAGCGCACGATGGCTGTGGGGGTGAAGGCGATGTCGATTCATCTGAACGACGAGGACCGCGCGAACTTGGAAAGGCTTGAGAAGCGCCGGATGAAACCGACGCGACGCCAGAAGGCGATCGCCTTGCTCCGACTGGCAGAGGGCCTGACGTCGAGTGAGGCGGCGATGCACGCTGGGATCGCGAGGGAAGAAGTCGAGGCAGTGGCCGCCGAGTTCGCACGGAGCGGTATGGCCGGGGTCGGTCTCGTTGAGAAGTCGAAGACCCTTGTACGGCTGGTCCGACCCGGTGTCGGCGTTCAGAGGTATCGCTTACGGAAAGGGGCGACCCTTGCAGACCTCGTGCGCAGATCCAAAGCCACGACGACATTCCAGGCCGTTTACCTCGACGGGGTCTTGGCCGAAGAAACCACGCCGTTGCATGACGGGGCGGTCGTGATGATCGTCCCGCAGCCCAAGAATGCCGGGGTCGACGAGCCTTGGCGTGCGACCATCCCCTCGTTCCAGGACGAGTCCCTCTTCAGGGAGTACATGGAGACCCTGGAGGCCCGTCGTCATGATCTTGATGCTGATGAGGACCCGGAGCGGTGAATCTTCTGGACACGGACGCCCTGAGCCACCTCCAGAAGAACGACCGTGTCGGGGCCGTGATCCTTACCCGCCTGGCCGCGTCCCCGGACACGGATTTCCGGATCACTACCGTGAACGCTTTCGAGATGCTGGGCGGAGCGGTCGACCTCATCCGTGAACTCAGAAGGAAGCACAAGGACGCAGTCCCGGGCTTCAAGCTACTCGAGGAACTGCTCGATTACCTGGGGGGTTGGCGCGGGCGGATCATGCCTTATGACGACGCGGCCGATCAAGTTTACCGGGGATTACCGCCCCGGCTTCGCCAAGAGCTGGGAAACGATGCACGGATTGGAGCGATCGCCGTGGTGCTCAACGCGCCCGTTTGGACGTGTAACGTGGACGACTATAGACGAATTCCGGGGCTCATCGTCTACGCGGCCGAGACCGGAAAGCGAGTTTCTTGAGGGACATCGAACTGACAAGTTCCAGAAAACCTCAGCGCATTATCGTCGTCACACATGTGCAAGCTGGGCACACCAGTGAGTGAGCACCACCGTTCAACGAAGATCGAGTGCACGGGGGAGCGTAAGGCAACGCCCCAGAAGATAGGTTCCCTCAGACGGACACCCTGATGGCGTCTCTCCTCAGCGGTCCCTATGCCGTCTGTCAGGCTCTCGTCCGCAGCAGCGAGCGGACGATCTCGGCGATTTCTGGCGGCTTCAGCGGGTCCTCGCCAAGTGGGACATACGCTCGCTTCGGGTCGACGATCCGGACCTTACCCGGATGCCGGCGGGCGAGCGTCTCGATCTGCTTGGAATCACGGTAAGTGAAGACAACGTACTCGGCCTCGACGTGGATCCGCTCCAGCTTCCAGTTGCCCGCGAGGATCCGCAACTCGGCCTCCAGGAGCAGGTTCTCGCTGGGTCTTGGCAGCGGGCCGAACCGGTCGTTCAACTCCTGGCGAAAGTCGGCAAGATGGTCAAGGCTGCGCAGTCGGGCCAGCCGGCGATAGAGCTCGAGCTTCACCCTGGGGCCGGGTACGTAATCCTTGGGCAGGTAAGCCCGCCACGAGAGCTCGACCGAGCAATCGAAGAGCGGCTTCGCGGGCTGATGGGTCAGCGAGCGGACGGCCGATTCCAGCAGCGAGCAATAGAGCTCGTAGCCGACGCTTTCGATGTGGCCGGATTGCTCGGGCCCCAGGATATTGCCTGCGCCCCGGATCTCCAGGTCGCGCAGCGCGATCTTGAACCCCGCGCCCAGCGAGGTGAACTCCTCGATAGCCTTGAGCCGCCGAACCGCGTTGGGCGTGACGGGTTTGTCCGACTCGAGTAGGAGATAGGCGTAGGCCCGGTGCTTGTATCGCCCCACCCGGCCGCGTAACTGGTGCAGGTCGGCCAGGCCGTAATTGTCGGCCTCGTTGATGAAGATGGTGTTGACGTTGGGGATGTCGAGGCCGCTCTCGATGATCGTGGTCGCGACCAGGATGTCGAACTTGCGGCGAATGAACGCCAGCATGGTGCGCTCGAGGGCCTCGCCGCTGGTCTGGCCGTGAGCGATGGCGATCTTCGCCTCGGGAACGATCGACTGGATGCGGTCGGCCACGCTCGCGATGTCGTAGATCCGGTTGTGCACGAAATAGACCTGGCCGTCGCGGTTCAACTCGCGATGGATGGCCCGCTTGATGGTCTCGGGATCGAACCGGCTGATCCTGGTCTCGATGGCCTTGCGATCGGGGGGCGGAGTCTCCAGGTTGGAGATGTCGCGGATGCCCAGAAGGCTCATGTGCAGGGTCCGCGGAATCGGCGTTGCCGAGAGCGTCAGTACGTCGACCGTCGAACGGAAGGTCTTCAGCCACTCCTTGTCCTCGACCCCGAACCGCTGCTCCTCGTCGATGACCACCAGCCCCAGGTCCTTGAACGCGACGTCCTTCTGCAGGATCCGGTGAGTGCCGATCAGGATGTCGATCCCGCCGGCAGCCGCGCGCTTGAGTACTTCGCGCACCTCGGAACGGGGACGAAACCGGTTGACCACTTCGATGTGGAACGGAAACTCCCCCATCCGCGCCGAGAAGCTGCGATGATGCTGCTCGGCCAGGATGGTTGTCGGCACCAACACAGCCACCTGCTTGCCGGCGTCGACGGCCTTGAAGGCCGCGCGGATGGCGATCTCGGTCTTGCCGTAGCCGACGTCGCCGCAGATCAGGCGGTCCATCGGCTTCTGCTCGGCCATGTCGTGCTTGGTTGCCTCGATCGCAGTGAGCTGGTCGGGCGTCTCCTCGAACGGAAAGGCGGCCTCGAACTCGGCCATCCAGTGGCTGTCCTCGGCGGGATAGGCAAACCCAGGCTGGCAGGCGCGCTGGGCGTGGATGTCGAGCAGCTCCTGCGCCAGGTCCACGACAGCCTCGGCCACCCGCTTCTTCCGCTTCTCCCACGTCGACGAGCCGATCTTCGAGAGCACCGGCGCTCCCTTGCCGCCGCCGACGTACTTCTGCACCAGGTCGATCTTGGCGATCGGCACGTACAGCTTGGTCCCCTCGGCAAACTCGAGCAGCAGGGTCTCCTCGGCGTGCTCGGCCGACTGATCGACGAACTGCAAGCCGCGATACCGCGCAATGCCGTGGTTGACGTGGACAACCAGGTCGCCCTCGTTCAGATCGAGGAAGCTGTCGATGGCCCGGCTCTCGTATCTGCGCCTGGTAACCGGGCGGCGGACGTCGGCCCGCGCGAAGAGCTCGTGGTCAGCGATGACCAGGGTCGAGGCGTCGATCAGGTGAAAGCCCGCCCGGATCCGCCCCACGGCGCGATGAAGCCGGCCTTGCTGCGCCAGGGTCGTGTCGCTGAAGACCTCGCCCAGCCGCTCGACCTCGGCCGCGTTGTGACAGGCGATCAGCACCTGGTCGCCGGCCGCTGCGCCATCGAGTTCGGCCTTGACCCGGGCCAGGTCGCCCGAGAACCGCTCGACACTCTCGATCCGGAGATGACAGGTGGCCTCGAGCGAATCAGCCGCCAGAGCCGAGACCGCGATCGAGGGAAACCGGATCAAGCGCTCGAAGGTGCTCTCTACCGAGTAAAGCCCGCGTGGGTCGTCGATCCGGCCCAGGTAGTGCCGGCCCTCTTCACGCACGTCGCCCGGCTCGATCAAGGCCACCCAGGTGCCGCCGGGAAAGAAGTCGGTCGGCGGCCCGAAGCTGGCGCGGTTCTTCTCGTCGTAGCTGGGCGGAATCGTGATCGTGACGTTGTCCCAGCGGTCGAGCGAGCGCTGAGATTCCGCGTCGAACGGGCGAATGGATTCCACCTCGTCGCCGAAGAACTCGATCCGGACCGGCTCGGTGGCGTCCGTCGGAAAGACGTCGAAGATGCCGCCCCGGAGACTGAACTCGCCGGGGACCTCAACGACTTCGGCCCGCATCATCCCCCGCTCCAGCAGCCACGACGCCAGTTCCTCCACGGGCAGGCTGTCACCCACACCGATCCGCCGTGACATCCGCACCAGCACCTCGCGCCGGGGCACGGGCTGCAGTAGCGCCTGGATGGAGGTCACGATCAGACGGGGAGGCATCGCGCCGGCCAGGCGGCTGATCACGCGCAGCCGCTTGCCGAAGACCTCGTCGCTGGCATCCTGCTCGCGGGGAAGCTTCTCCCATGCCGGTAAGACTTCCGGCGTGATCCCCGCGAAAACCGCAATGTCGTCGCGAAAGTCATCGACGTCGCTGATGTGGGCCAGGACGATGACCAGAGTCGTGGGCGCATGCAGGCCAAGCGCAGCCGATATCAACCCGGCGGCCGACCCCCAGGCCCCGTCGATGGTCGCCGCGCGGCCGTTCTTGAGCGCCGCCAGGGCCTCGGGAAAACCCGAAGCGCGCTGGATCTGCCGGGTCAAGTCCTTGAACTCGACCGCCGCTGCTGCCGTCGGCGTGACGTGGGCTGGGAGGGCAGCGGCTTTGCGAGAGACTCTGGGCATCGAATATTCGCTTGATCGCGAGAGTCGGCCGGGCCAGCGAGATCCGCCGTACCAAATTCGGTCATTCAGGCCGGCTACTCGCTGTTGATTGTAGATGCCGCCTTTTCTTCCGACCACAGTGGCGGACGGGTCTCTCGCTGCCGGATCGCGGCCCGGCCTCGTTTGGCCCGGCTCACAGGTCCCGGGGGCACAGCGTGCGCCGGCTCGATCCGGCCCTCAAACTTGGTCGACGAGTCCGATCGCAACTTCCGGTTCACCCGCTCGATGACGTGAACAAGATCGTTAACGTCCAGGGGTAGATCCAGGCATGCCGCGGCTCCGGACGCCCTGGCCTGGCCGACCGTGGCGCGATCGGCAAACCCCAGGAGGGCAACCACCGGGCCGAGCTTCGTACGTTCCTCGAGCAATCGCGGCCAGTCCGGCACGAGCACAGGAATGTCCCAGAGCGTCAACATCTGGTTTGCCGCCCGAACTGCTACTGCGGCCCGACCCTGCCACTGAGCCGTGAACTCCCGGCCGGACGAGACCTTGAACCCCTCGGCCAAGCAGATCTCACTCAGAACGGCCCGCAACTCGTGATTGCTGCTGATCACTTGTACTGGTAGGCAATCGGCAGCCGGGGCCGCCCGAGGCGGCTCATCCCGCCGCTCCAGCAGACGGCTCACGTGGCGCGAAAGCGTCTCGACGGCCGTCGCCTCGGAGATCGCCAGGTCGACGCCCCGTGAGCACCGCTCCAGCTCGGCGTAACGCACGTAGGGGCTGAAGCATAAGATAACTTGTGGCAAGACGTTAACTCGAGGGAGCGAACGCCATTGCTCAATCCGCGCGGCGTCCGCCTGCGATAATCGCGTGCGATGCACAATCAGGAGCCGTGGCGGCTGATCCGGCTCGAAGAGCCGATCCGGGACGTCACCAACGCACATCACAGCATGCACTTCAGACGATTCGGAAATCGAACCGAGGATCTCCATGACCCAGGGATCGCCCAGATCACCCACAAAGCGAATTGTTGGTCCGGTTGCGTCCATGCGCCCTCGGTCGATTTTCTGGTGATCGCGTCATTCCCTTAACAGAAAGGGAGCAAGGGGGCAATTCCGAACGTGGTAGAGATTGCAACTTCGACACGGGCAGCCTGTCCGGGCTCTCGGAGAGGATCCATAGGGTCATCCCTCCGCTGCAAAGCCCGAGCAGGTCGACCAACTGCTCGAGGAGACGAAAGAACTCGTCGAGCAGCTCAAAGCCGAGCGGGGAAAGGCCAAGAGGGCCGAGTCCAGGTAGGGGTCATCAGAGCGGTAGGCGGAGAACAATGCTCCCAACCCTGGCCTGCCGCTCACCCCACCCGCCCGATCGGCTCGAGGATGACTTCGCCGGCAAATCGCTTGGCCTGTTCCGGATCGATGGCTCCCGCGTCCCAGACCACTGCATTGGCCGCGGCGCAGCCCATGGCATGGCAGATCATCGGCTCGGTGTCGGTTCCCGCCAGCCAGGCGTCGACCAAGCCGGCGAGCAGCGAATCGCCCGAGCCGATCGGGTTCAGAGCATGGATCGCCGGTGGAATCGCCCAGTACCGCTTTTCCCGGACCTGCACCAGCGCCGGATTGGGACCATCCGTGACCATCCCGCAGGTCACGCCATGGCGATGCCAGTTTGCCAGCAAAGACAGCACATCCTGGTCGTTCACGGCCGACTTCCCGACTTGCCCGGCGGCTTCCCTGCGGTTGAGCTGAAGCACGGACGGCCAGAACCCCCAGATACCCTCCAGCGCAGGGCCGTAGGTATCGAGAAAAACCGGGATCCGCCGGGTGCGGCCCAGCGAAACTAAGTCGCTGTAAACGCCGTGTGTCGCGGGCGATGGGCTCGACCCCGAGAGCGTCAGTGCCGAGACCCCAGGTTGCGACAGTGCCTGCTGCACGCGGTCGATGAGTGCATCCGCCTCGGCTGGTGTGATCGCCGGATCGGGGTCGAAAAACGCCGTCTGTTCCGTCGTCGACTGAGTCAGCACCGTGAGGATGACTCGGGTCGGCGCCTCGGTCAGCACCGTGATCGGGTCCAGTCCATCATCCCGATGCAAGAGTTCGCCGCAGTGCTGGCCGACCCACCCTCCCAGAAACGTCACCGGCCGGGCCGATCGCCCCAGTCGTTTGAGGGCCCGCGCCACGTTGTTCCCCTTACCGCCAACCACCTCGCGAACCGCAACCCCGCGCACCAGGTCTCCACGCCGCCAGCTCGGAACCGTCAAGGTCTTGTCCAGACACGGATTCAACGTGACGCACAGAATCATTGGAAAACAATCCATGCCGGGGAGGAAGGAAATCACAACCCAGACGAACGCCTCGCACAGGTCCATGCTTCCTTCCATTCTGCGAAGATTGAGCTTGAGAGCAACGGAGCGGTGGCGAAAACGCTCACTTCGAGCGGCCACAGAGGCTCCTCATCGGACGAATTCTCGTTGATCCAGCGACTGATTCCTGAGAGCTTGTTCGTTGAGCACGACTTCGGTGAATCGTCGGGGTCTGCCGTCGCTGCCGCGCGCCGAGCTGAGTACCAATGGCCTGACAGGCTGGGACCATGCATGTCTAGAAATGTCTAGATTCCCGGCGTTCTGGCCGTCCGGAATGCTCGGAAACCCATTGGTGTTCGTCCGGCTCACAACATTCGTGGGGCATCGTGGCGGAATTGGGCCAGGAGGGCAGGCGCCGCGGTGGCGGGTACGGGGCCGCCACGGCCTCGGCGGGTGATGGCGGCGACGATCTCGACCCGAGTGATGCAGGTCAGAAAAACCTCATGGGCGGCGGCCGGATCGGTCAG
>JAFAHT010000359.1 GCA_019237095.1 Planctomycetaceae bacterium | reverse complement strand
GCACCTGGTCAAGCGGCTGGAGAGTTTCGGAGCAAAGGTCTTCGTGCCCCGGCAGCGCGATTACAACCTCGTGGCGCTCGATTCCTGCCTGCGCTGCCTGCTCGAGCACCCTAGCGACGTGGTCTTCCACACGGCCGCATACTACGGGGGGATCGGGATCAACCAGACCGAGCCGGCCAAACTCTACTACAGCAACCTGGTGATGGGCGCGAACGTGATGGAGGCCGCACGGCTGGCGAAGGTTGGCAAGGTGGTCAACATCGGGACGGCGTGCAGCTATCCCGGTTATCTCGAGGGGAACCTCAAAGAGGACGACCTCTGGGGCGGGCCATGCCATGCCAGCGTGGTGAATTACGGCATGACCAAGAAGATGCTGGCGGTGCAGGGTCAGGCTTTCAAGAAGCAGTACGGGCTCGACTCGATCCACCTGATCTTGACGAACCTTTACGGTCCGGGCGATTCGTACAACCCGGATCGCTCGCACGTGGTCGCCGCGTTGGTGCGGAAGTGGGTCGAGGCCGATCTCGCCGCCGCGCCGAGCATCGAGGTCTGGGGCACGGGCAAGCCGATCCGCGAATTCATCTATGTCGAGGACTGCGCCGACGCGATCGTGCTGGCCGCGGAAAAATACAATGACGTCACCATGCCGCTGAATATCGGGACGGGCATCGGCACCTCGATCCGGGAGCTGGTCGAGGCGATCAACGAGGTCACAGCCTTCAAGGGCAAGATCGTCTGGAATGCGGACAAGCCCGATGGAGCGCTCAAGAAGGTGCTCGATGTGACGCGGATGAGGAGCGAGCTCGACGGCTGGGCGCCGCCCACGAGTCTTCGCGGCGGGCTGGCCAAGACCATCGCCTGGTACCGGGCCAACAAGGCCCAGGCGGACGCGAAATGGTGAACCGCCGTCTCTGGTTTCGCAGCGGACCCAAACCGGTCCGTCCGATGTTGGAACAGATCCGATCTGCACAGTTGCAGGCGGCGTCGCTCGGGCTCGACGGGGAAGTCGAGCCTCGCATTCACGCTTCGGGTCGTTCGGATGAGCGCTCCGCAGCCGCGGTCTGGCGTCTTCTGTTCGTCAACCAGTATTACTGGCCCGATCACGCTTCCACGGCCCAACATTTGACCGACCTGGCCGAATCGCTGGCCGCGCGCGGTTTTGAGTGCCACGTGCTTTGCGCCCAGAGCCGTTATGGGTCCGGCGAGCTCGCGCGTCCGGCGTACGAAGTGCACGAAGGCGTTCACATTCACCGCGTGCCGGCCACATCCTTGGGTCGGAGAAGCACCTTGACCCGGATGGCCGACTATCTCAGCTTCTACGCCCGGGCGGTGCTCAAGGCGGCGTGGATGCCCAGGTTTGACGCGGTCGTCACGCTCACGACGCCGCCCTTGATCGGCCTGATCGGCACGCTGCTGCGCCGGCTGAAGGGAACGCCACACGTGTGCTGGAGCATGGACCTGCATCCCGACGCCAGCCTAGCCCTGCGGCGGATGTCGCCGCGGAACCCGCTGGTGCGCGGCCTGACCTGGCTGAGTAATCTCGTTTACCGCCAGGCGGATCGCGTTGTCGTACTCGGCTCCTACATGGAAGATCGCCTGCGAGTCAAGGGCGTTCGCCAGGACCGGCTCGTGACGATTCCGGTCTGGAGCCGCCGCGACCAGGTTTATCCGGTCGAGCGTGAGGCCAACTCGCTGCGCCGGTCGTTGGGTCTGGATGGCAAGTTCGTGGCCATGTATTCCGGCAACCTCGGGCTGGCACATTCGTTCGACGAGTTCCTCGAGGCCGCGCGCCGCCTCCGCGACCGCGACGACCTGGTCTTTCTTTTCGTCGGCGCGGGACCGCGGGCCGTGGAGGTCCGTTCCGCCCGGGATCGCGAGGGCTTGACCAACGTCCGGCTGCTCGACTACGTTCCGCGGGATGAGCTGCACCGCTCGCTTTCGGTGGCCGACGTTCACCTGATCTCGATGCGTCCCGAGATGACCGGGATCGTGGTTCCGGGCAAGCTCTACGGCATCATGGCAGCGGGCCGGCCCGCGCTGTTCGTCGGCCCGGCTCACTGCGAATCGGCCGACACGATCCGCCGCGCCGGCTGCGGCTTCACGATCGCACCCGGCGATGGCGAGGGCGTCGTCTCCGCCCTGACCACCCTGGCCGCGGACCTCAATCTGGCACACCAGATGGGCCAGAAAGGACGCCTGAACTTCCTCGCCACGCACGAGCGAAATCTGTGTTGCTACCAGTGGCTCGAAGTGATTCGCAACACCATCGTGCGGCCCAGCGCCGTGGCGGTTTCCACCCCGGTACCCGCGCTGGGAGGCGCCATGGCCCCGGCCGGCTCGCTCCGTCCGGCAGCGCGGTGATTGAAGACCGCCCGTTCGTAACATGCACTGTCCATTGTGACCGACGGATCAAATCCACTCCAATCCATACCGACCTGATGCGCAAGCACGGGGCATAGAGGGCAAGATGCCGTGAGTACCAAGTCGCTCTGGATGATCCCGGGTCTGGTCATCGTGCTCGCCGGATCCGTTTCGGCTCAGCAGCCGGCCGCTTCGAATGTCTCCGAGATCCTCGGCCAGCATGATCGTACCCTGATCCGGGAGTTGGGTGCTTACCTGAAGCAGAATCCCAAGGCTGACGACCGTGATCAGGGCTTTGCGGCCCTCTTCAACAAGGCCATCGAGCACGACTGGTTTGCCGACAATGAGGAAGCGGCCCTGCGCTACCTCAAGAACGATCCCGACGGGCCGGTCAAGGCACTGGCGCAGATCATCACCACGATGGCCAGGGCCCAGGCCGGCCGCCACGATGAAGCCCTGGCACGGTACAAGGAGCTGATGAACGGCCTGGGTAAGAGCGATCAGGTAGACTTCGCGACCAGCTTCAGCGAGACGTTCGCCACCTCGGCCGTCACGGCTGGTGAGTTCGCGATCGCTCGACAGGTTTACCAGGCACTCCAGGAACGGTTTCCCGACAGCCCCGGCTTGCGTGAGAAGGTCGCCAGGGAGCTGGGACGGCTGGATCGGGTCGGCAAACCTGCTCCGGGCTTCGAGGCCCAGGACCTTGCCGGCAAGGCCGTCCGGTTGGAATCGTTCAAGGGAAAGTACATCCTGATCGATTTCTGGGCCACCTGGTGCGCGCCGTGCATCGGCGAGCTGCCGCGACTTCAAGACGCCTACCGCAAGTACCATGGCGCGGGGTTCGAGATCGTCAGCGTCAGCCTCGACGAGACCCGAACCGCCGTGACCGATTTTGTCAAGGTACGCAAACTCCCCTGGCCTCAACTCCACAACGGCACTGCCGGCGCCGACCTCGTCGACGCTTTCGGCGTCAGCTCGATCCCCGCGGCCTACCTCGTCGATCCCGAAGGCAAGATCATTCGCCTCGATCTGCGTGGGACCGCCCTCGAAAATACACTCGCCCAGCTCTTGACGGCAACACAAAGAACCACGAAATGATGAGACTCCTCGCTGACCTCCACCAGGTCGAAGGGGATCGGCATACTAGCCCGAAGCGTCAGCGAGGGATGCAGCAATTACCTTGCAGTAAGGAAGAGGGACCCTCGCTGACGCTTCGGGTTGGTATTCGGTGTAAGTCATGCAATAGCCCTCGGTCGAAGCGTGCTGAAGCTCGCGGTGGAGATCAGTGAGGAGTGTCGAAATGATTGGGGGGAACCACGAAATCTAGAAATGCGGGGGAGGGAACCACGAACTACACGAAAAAAATCAAGATTCATTTAATAGATTAATTTGTATTTACTTATAAATGAAGTGAGCGAGCCAGGTCTTCATATCAATCATTCCTGGTTTCGCTCTTCCTGCATTTCAGGGGGTTACAACCCGGAATTCGCCGCAACTCTTTTTACGGAAAGCACTTATATGAGGTAGTTAGAGAGGCCGAAATCCCGCCACAACTGTCTGCGACACAAGGGTTTAGGGTGATATTTGCCAACTAACCCCCCGAAACGCAGGATGAGCCAACAAAGAAACCGGCCCCGACCCCGCGAAGCCGCCCGTCGCGAAAACCGGAAACCGGCCCCGACCCCGCGAAGCCGCCCTTTCGAGGCAGCCTGTTCAGTGTACATCCGCTTTCGGGGTGTGAACGGCTACGAAATTAGAGTTGACACCGATCCCTCAGACCCTGGATATTCATCCGACTGCCAAACCGGTCTTTGATCACGACGGTCGTGGGCCGGTCGTGGGCCGGTCGTCGGATGCCGGTCGCGGGTTCCTGATGTGCGATGGTTCATATCATGCACACATCCAACCAATGACAGGAGTCCTAGCCATGATGTACCAACTACGACAGTTCGCGGCGGTCACGGCGATTCTCTGGTTCGCGTTCGGGGTGGGTGGCCCGGCCGAGGCCGGCACCATACTCACGACCCCGATGGGGCTCACCCCCGGAGAACAATTCCGTTTCGTCTTCGTCACCCAGGGAAAAACGGACGGGACCAACACCAGCATCGACTTCTACAACAATTTTGTGAATACCCAGGCGGGGGGGGCCACGTACAACGGCTCGACGATCCAGTGGACCGCGATTGCATCGACGGAAGCCACGTCAGCGATCAACAATATACCTGGGACACAGCAGGCACCAGTCTATCTCCCAGACGGCACGGAGGTAACCCCGTCCACGGACGTCACCGGGTTATGGTCCGGAACTCTTAAGCATGCCATTAACGAATTAATTAATGGACAAATAACTTCAATTTTTGTAGGGACCGGAACTGACGGGACAGGTTTCTCTATACCAGTCTTCTCATTAGGAGACACCGTAATCACTCAGGGTTTATCATTTGCTACCGATGACACATGGGTAGACGAACGAATAGCCCCTAGCGTCTTCACGAATCCACTATACGCCATATCCCAGGTGCTCATTGTCCCGCAATCCGTCGTCCCCGAGCCATCATCCCTGTGGATGTCGGGAATTGCGCTCAGCGCTGGCCTCGCCTACTGGTCCCGCCACCGCCGCGATCAGCGGCGGCAGAGGCCAGTGGGGCCGCCCGACGCGACCGAGTGAGCGGCAGACGAGTTCCAAGGCCCGCTCGGACAGTTCCTCACCCAGCACCCGGAGACCGCTCCTCGCCCAGCGCTGCCAGCGCCGAACGTAGGCCCCGATGTGGATCAGGTCCACACCTCGCTCATGACGAACGTGTTGTCGCCGCGCTGCGAGTCGACGAACCGGACGGCTGCCTTGGCTCCGCCGCGCCCTTCCACGTGGTAGCACCGCGGTGAGAGGACCGGCAGCCAGTGAGCGGTGAGGACCAAGGCGGTTGCCTTCAGCACCAAGGCGTCGAGGGCCGACCAGACTTCGATGGTCTCGTCGCCAGTCGGGATTCGCCGCACCGCACCGATCCGATAGACACCCGCCCGCAAACCTTGGTGAAGACGAACGTGCGTACGCAGGCTGACTGATGCGAATTCGAGGAACGCGGTAAATGAGAGACGCCGTCTCCACTGCCTGGCCCGAACCGCCCGACGCGATCCGAGCCGGCATCTTGGCGATGGTCAAGGCCGCATCGGGAAGTCAACCAGATCGAGAGGCAAAAGCTATCGCGTGCGAGGAAGGTGAGGTTTGATCGGCCAGAACCCCTGTGAATCCGTTCTCAGATCCGAGAATCCCGTTCCCACGTCACGGGGCTCGTGGAACACCGATTGCAGGTGAGGCTGCGCGAACGGCAATCCAGAGCGGTTAGGCCGGATATTACCCCGTTTCCCCTGCTTGCGACAAGAATTAGGAATGTCCACTTCCGACTGCGCTCGGGTTTCCTAGTGGGCATCCATTCGTGGCTGGAAAACCGAACACCGGCCCCGACCCCGCGAAGCCATTCACGATCCGACGTTCAAGAAATCCAAGAAGGACACTCTTGAATCGAGCTGTCACCTTTGTTAGAAGTTAGTCGTTTCCAATTTGACCGGTCTCTTCCGCATCTGGCTTCGTGCGGCAACACCGTGATGCAAACGTGCATCGCCAGTCAGACCCGGCTCTGAAGCTCGACCGATTCGTCTACGTCCGTCCTTTACTCAGGTCCGAATTGGCTCGGAGGAACTGCGCCGACGAAACGAATATGGTCAGTCCGCTCAAGGAACAGCGGACTTGCCACGATGAGCTATTGCGCACCTGCGGAAGAACGCCACATGCGAACATGACTTGACCCATTTGGGTGCGCTGCGAGCATGGGGTTGGTCCGCTACACTGGGCCGGAGGGTGCCATACGCGAGTGCCGCGCCCGTGCACCGCCCGTCCTGCCAGTTCATCATCAACCAGAAGGGATAAGATCGGAGTCGGTTCATCCCTGCGCGGGAGAAAGAACCGATGCCGGCTTTCCACCAAAGCCGGGAGCGTCCATCGGCTCGCGACGAGCCGTTTGAGTTCCCTTTGGTGAAGGGTAGTGATTGCGGCTGTCGGCGGCACGGTTGGTCAAGTTGGAGGTCGTCGAGACCGTCTCCTACGAGACCGTCCGTCGCGCCCTCGAAAAAACGCGTCGAAACCCTGGCGAAAGGCGATGTGGTGCATTCCGCCCCGCAAGCTTTTTGTCGACGGAGCGAGAGGTTGGGGCTCGTCCCATTCCCTTGTGCTTCGCCGCCCGAGGCTCGCGCACCGAGCCGGGCCACCCACGAAACCGCCGTCGGTGTTCCCCCTCGCCGGGCGGGCCACCGTAGTCGTCGAAAGGCCCTTCCTCGCTCGGAAGACTGAACTCCCCGTTACTACTTGGTCAAGGAGTACACCCATGAGAAGGCAGCATGTTATCGCCGGGACCCTCATCCTCGCGGGATCCGCGGCCATAGCCGTCTCGGTCTTGCTACCGACCCCGGGGGTCATCTCAGCGCAGGCCCAAAAGATCCCTTCAAAACCAAAGCAGGCCCAACAGGTCGTCAAACCCTTTGTCTTTTTCCCGCCGCTGCCGCCCGTGCCGACGCCGCCGGACGCCATACCGCTGTCGAACATAGAGCACCTCGGGAAGGACATCATTTTCGACAACACGCTCTCCAATCCCCCGGGCTACTCCTGCTTCCAATGCCACGCCCCGGCGACGGGCGGCACGTCGGGGTTGGAGTCAGTGGTCAACCTCGGCGCCGGACCGCAGCCGGGGGTCGTCCCGGGCCGGTCCGGGCCTCGCAGGCCCCAGACCTACACCTACGCGGCATTCAGCCCCGTGGGGCCGTTCTTCGACGCTGAGTTCGCCATGGCGTGGGTCGGCGGCAACTTCTGGGACGGTCGCGCCTACGACCTCTCGACCCAGGCTGAGCAGCCGTTTGTCAATCCGGACGAGATGAACAATACCCCCGACAACGGGATCTATCCGCCGCCCAAGGGGGGCTATTCCGCCCTCGTCGTTCAAAAAGTCCAGAACAGTGCGTACGCTCCGCTCTTCCAACAGGTCTACGGAGCCGACGCGTTTACGAAGTACACGGTCCCCCAGCTCTACACCCTGATCACCGAAGCGATAGCTGCCTACGAGACCTCGGGCGAGCTCTGCCAGTTCAGCTCGAAGTACGATGCCTCCCAGTACGGAGTGCCGGCGGGGACCCTGTACACACTCTCCGCATCCGAGGAGCGGGGGAGGCAACTCTACTTCGGCATCGGAACGAAGAACGCCCATTGCGCCG
>JAFAHT010000460.1 GCA_019237095.1 Planctomycetaceae bacterium | reverse complement strand
ATCTGGAAGGTGGAGGCTGGGAACACTACTGGTCTTTGCGGTTGCCCTCATCGCCCTGGTACCCACCACGGGCGACATCGGCCTGACCTGGGACGAGCCCGCCTATCGCTACAGCCAGGTCATGTCGGCCCAGTGGTGGGACCAACTCGCTCATGCCCGGTCGTGGGGAGAGGTCCGCGGCCTGCTTGATCCGGAAACTCTCCTTTACTACTGGCCGTACGCCAGGTTCGGCATCAATTTCCACCCCCCCCTGGCCGGCCAGTTGAACCTGGCCGCTCATGCGCTCTTCGGCTCGTGGATGAAGGATATCCCCGCGCGGCGGATGGCGTCGGTCATTGAGTTTGCTCTGACCATCGCCATCGGTTTTGGCTTCCTGGCTCGCCGGTATGGTACGGCCGTCGGCCTGATCATGGCCGGCTCACTCCTGCTCATGCCGCGGCTCTATGGTCAGGCTCACCTGATCGATACCGATATCCCCGGGCTCTTCCTCTGGGCGGCGACCGCGCTGGCATTCTGGAACGGCTTGCACGAAGAAAGAGGAAGGCACTGGCGCGTACTGGCCGGCGTCTTGCTCGGTCTGGCGTTCGTCGAGAAGATGGCCGCGGTCGGGGTTCTGCTGCCGCTTTTGCTCTGGCTCGCTGCCGGACACCTGACTCGCACTCTGGCACGTCCCGGGTCCTGGGCCGACTGGATCGACGGGTTGGTCACATCGTGGCTCATGCTGCTGCCGCTCGTTCTGGCGTTTCAGGAGATCGAGGGCTGGCAGCGACAACTACCCCCTCCCGCCCAGACGAATCTTTTTGTCCATCGGCCCTCAAGCGACCTGCCGGGCGTCATTCTGACCGCGCCGCTTGCAATCTGGTTTCTCAGGCGGTTGCTGGGCCGGATCTTTCCCGGAAGCAAGCTCTGGGGTGTGGAGCGGCCAGCGCTCGAGACCTGGACGGCCATCCTCGCCTTCGCGCCGGTCGTGGGCTGGCTTGGCAACCCGGCCTGGTGGCGCGAAACACTGCCCCGACTGGCTCATTACTATACACTAAGCGGTAATCGCCGGGCCGCCCTTCCCGATATCCAGATTATCTACTTCGGCCAGACTTACGAGTACACGCTCCCCTGGCACAATGCCTGGGTGTTGCTCGGAATCACGGTTCCGGTGACCATCTTGCTTGCAGCAGCGATCGGCATCGTGTGGGCACTTGGTCAGGTTCGCCGCGACCGGCTGCCTCTCTATTTCTTGGTCCATTTCCTGACCTTCCCGGTGCTCCGGATGCTGCCGACTCCCGCCCACGACGGCATCCGGCTTTTCCTGCCCACCTTCTTCTTTCTGGCAGCCCTCGCGGGATGGGGAACGGTCGCCTTGGCCCGGGATCTCTCCCAGCGTGCTCGTCTGCCAGCGCCGATCGCCGTTTCGATCCTGGCCGCGCTCGTACTGGCTCCCGCGGCCATTGAGCTGGCGCGCATTCACCCGTTCGAGCTCTCCTATTACAACGCACTCATCGGTGGCCCACGGGGAGCATGGCACCGTGGCTTCGAGCTGACTTACTGGTTCGACGGCTTCAACGGCCAGACGATTGAGGAGCTCAATCATAAGCTACCTCCCGGCACCGAGTTGGATTTCCCCAACGAATTGACCAACCCCATGACTTTTCAGGAATTGCAGATGCTCGGGGCGCTGCGAGGCGATATCCAGCTCGGCGGCGATATCAAATCCCATGGCCGACGGTATGAAGAGCTCGCCTACGTCTGGTTGCAGACGCAGGATTCCAAGGCGACGGCCTTTTCCCGGCTGCTCTTTGCAATGCGTCCCTGGTATGCGCGCGAACCGGCCCAGGTTGACGGGCTGCGACTGGCGACCGTGGCTGACCCGGTGGCCGTTTCCCGCGCCTGGGGC
Source organism: Planctomycetaceae bacterium (assembly GCA_019237095.1). Classification (GTDB taxonomy): domain Bacteria; phylum Planctomycetota; class Planctomycetia; order Isosphaerales; family Isosphaeraceae; genus Aquisphaera. Next base: position 12,905 of record JAFAHT010000460.1, on the reverse strand, counting down.
CTGGAGGTCCTGCTCGACGCTGCCGACCGAAGCCATCCCGACTTGCCCTCCGCCCCCGAATGGGTCCGCGCTTATGCACCCATCCTGAGCCGGTTATGGGGAGACGGACTGACGAAGGTGCATCGGCTGACGCTCAACCAGGACGTTCTCGAGTGGGCGCGCGGTGATCCCCAGGGCTTGCTCGAGGCCGCCCGGTACCTGGCCGCTCACGGAGGCCCGGGGAATGATCCCGCCGCGGGACGCCTGGTCAAGCTGGTCACGTCCGATCCTGTTCCGAAGACCGTCGAGATTCGCCAGTTCTTCCTCGACAGACTGCTCAAGGCGCGCCCCGAGGGACTGGTCGAGGGAGTTCAGATCTTGCTCGATCACCCCGACGAGGTGGTCAAGGTGATGACACGTTACGGCTACACCGATCCTCGACAGATCGGTGGTTACCTGGACCGCAATCTACCCGATCAGCGGGTCGTCCCTGCCTGTTGGCTCTTCTCGAGGTGGAGACGCAGGTGAGTCATGAACCGCATCGCGGTCAGGCCGGCTGCGAGGTAGACCCCAAACCCGAACCAGTACGGGGCAGCGGTCGCCCGGCCCAGAAGCAGGTTGGCGGTCGAATAGCTGATCATCCGCGCGAGGGTCTGGGCTGAGGAAAGCGTGCCGAAAACGGCCCCCTGCTCGCTTGCGGGAGTGATCCGCGACAGCAGGCCGCTGACTGAAGGCCCGACCAACCCATGACCGACACCCACCAAAACGATGGCCCCCGCCAGCTCCAGCGCACCGGAGGCGAGGGCTAGCCCGGCGAAACCCAGGGCGACGATGGCGATGCCCGCGCCGATCAGTCGAGGCTCGCCGAACCTTGGAACCAGCCTGCGAATCAAGCCGCCCTGCACCAGCGCGCTGAGCAAACCGAGGCCGGCGAACACGAACGCGGCCGAACGCGCATTCCAGTCCATGCGCCGGCGCAAGTAGAGAGAGAGGGTTCCCTCGAGTGCGGCAAACGCCAGAACGGAGAGAAAGCCAAGCAACATCAACTGGCCGATCTCCGGCAGGGTCATTGTGTCGACCAGACCTCGCCAGCTCAAAACGCGCGCGGCTTCGCGATCCCTGGCTTCCATGGGTCGCGACTCGGGAAGGCGGGCCAGCACCAGAATCCAGGCCAGTGTGGAAAACCCCGCGGCCGCCAGAAAGGGAAGCCGCAGCCGCCAATCCCCGGCAATCGGCAGGCTGACCAGCACCCCACCCAGCAGCGGCCCCATCACAAAGCCCAGCCCGAATGCCATTCCGATCAGCCCCATACCACGCGACCGGTTCTCAGGAGTCGTGACGTCGGCCACGTACGCCTGGGCAACCAGGATGTTCCCGCCCGAGGCGCCGTCGAGCATCCGGGCCAAAAGCATGACCGTGAAGTTGCGGGAAAGCCCCAGAATCAAGAAGGAGAGAGCCGTGCCCGCCTGACTGAAGATCAAGATCGGCCGGCGGCCATAACGGTCGCTCATCCGGCCCAGGATCGGACCGGCGATGAGCTGACAGAGCGGGTAAGCGGAGAAGAGCAGCCCAATCTGCCACTCACGAAAGCCGTACTGCTCGGCGAACGGGGCTAGCAGCGGCATGACCACCGTGAAGCCCAGCAGATCGATCAGCACAATCAGAACTACAATCCCAAGCGGCGACATCGGCGACGCAGATCTCCTCGAGCTTCCCGGACCACGGCGGGTCAATCGTCGGAATCACACCTCGTCCCAGGCACCCGCCGGTTTCGCGATGCCATAACGGGCTTCTCGAAGCTGGTCAGCCTGAGATTTCAATTCCATGAGCAGCCGGGCGTGAGTGACGATCCCCCCGTATTCCACAACGAACGACCCCAGATTGAAGGCAATCGTCAGCGCCGCGGCACCCAGGTGCCAGGGCGCGTAAGCCTGCCCCCGCGTATCGGCGGCCGCGCCCATCCAGGCGGTGATGGCGATCGCGGTCATGGATCCCATGATGAACCGGAACGCGCGCCGCTTGTTGCGCGTCGCCTGGGTAACGAACCACTCCGGCAGTTGATAAACGCGGACCACTTCCTTGGCCCATTTGCCGGTGGCCATGAAGTAGGTGTAGACGATCGAGTGGATTCCCAGGAGCATCACCACGGTCAGGAGAGAGAACAGCAGGTGGACAGCATGCCAGATCGCGTGCGGTCCGCGGGTCTCGCCGGCGGCGAGCAGCCCGAGCACGAAGTCAGCCAGAAGCAGCGAGCCCCCCGTGACGGCCAGAACCAGAAAATATCGAATCATCGAGAAGTCCGACAGCGAACAGGAAAAGGGCGGAAAGCCCGAGAATCCGGCAGGTGGATTCAGAGCCGGATCCCTCGGCAGCTCCCATGGTCATCATCCTGATACAGTAAGTTCTTTGGCCCTTGCCTGGCAACTTGCAACTCAGACCGCAGGCCTCGCAAATCCGTGCGGGCAGAAAGTTGGGAAATCCGTAGTTCGACAACCCTGATCGATGCATCCACAAACGGGAGGTCAATACATTGCGCTCATGCTGAAATTGAAGTAACGAAGACTGTCACCTTGGGCGTAAGCGATCGGGAAGGCGAGGTCGAAACCGAGGGGAACCGGTCCCATCTGGGGGATCTTCATGCGAATTCCGGTGCCGACCGAGGCACGGATTTTGTGGAAACTGTAATCGCCTTCGACCGAGCCGAAATCGGTGAAGATGACCTGCTGGAAAGCATCGCTGGCGCTGAGGGGAAACTGGTACTCGACCGAGCCCAGCGCCATCATGACGCCGCCGACCGGTACGCCCAGGGCGTGCGGGCTGACGGTGCGGTACTGGAAGCCGCGAAGGCTACCGAAGTTGCCGGCGAAGTAGCTTTCGTAGACCGGAATTCCCTGGGTCGCAATACCGAAGTGGCCCCGCAGGGTGAAGAACCGCTTTCCGGTCCCGTCCGGGCGGCTGCCGGTGGTGAAGTAAGTGCGCCCCTCGGCGTCGAACTTGGACCAGGTGAATGTGCCCCAGCCCTGCTCGAAGGAGAACTCGGCGTACTGACCCTTGGTGGCCTGAAACGGGTTGTTGCGGTTGTCGAACCGTATGCTGGGACGTAGCGAGGCCAGGAACGACTCTCCGGCAGCAGCCAGGTACGGCGCCGGCGCCGGAGTTTTGAAGCCGTAGAAGTTGATGTCTTCGACACGCAGCGCCGCATCGGCATAGATGCTCGTGCCAAACTGGCGTCCCAGCGAGAACCGGGCACCGCCGCGCCGCTCGTCCCAGTTAGGATAAAAACGGGTGAACCAGTAGGCCGCTGCTCCCGCACCGATGGGCAGGTCGAAGAGGTATGGTTCGCGCAGGCTGACCTGGAACCGGTTGATGTTGGTGCCCGGTTGGAGGTCGATGCGAAACTCCTGGCCGGCGCCCCGCCAGGCCGTGCCGTTGAAGATGTCATTGAACGAGCGCGGGAAGTTCCAGATGTCAAAATTCTTCTCGTAGATGGTGAAGTTACCGAAGAGGCCCTGAAAGCTGCTGGCGGCCACGCCGAGCATGAATCGGCCCGTGGGTGCTTCATCGACGGCGGTCACGATGTCGGCGAACGAGCGATTGGGAAAGGGATCGTTCCGGTCGGGCCCGACGTCGGTCATGTTCAACCCGGGCATGCTGGGGAACGTACCGGGTAATTCTCCAGCGCCCACGGGAGGCGCGCCGGCAGGCCGGGCCGGCGGCGCGGCCGGCACCGGGCAGGGAGGTCCCGGGGGCGGCACGACCAGGGGAGGCGTCGAGTCCGGTGGCGGACTGAACAGGTTGTTCGAGCCGAACGGGGTCGTGGCAGACGCTCCTGTCCCCGAATCGAGCCGCGGCACGTTGTTCGGCGCGGGGATCGGCTCGGGGGCCGGAACCAGCTCCACATTTGAGCCCGGGTCCTGCATGCGCGCCTGCGTCACTCCCTCGCCCAGGAGCGGCATCATCAGGTCGCCGTAGGGCTTGTCCTTGGGCCGCTTGTTGACGATCTTGATCTCGAGCGGCTTGCCCATGTCGGGAGTATTATGGAAATAGCCGAGCGCCTGTAGCCGCTTTTGGAAAATATCGAGCCGGTTCTTGTCCAGAATCTCGCCGGGCAAGAGCCCCGCCATGACGGCCTCGCGGCGGATGACCTTGTCCTTGGTCCGCGTATTGCCGATGATCTTGAGCTCGCCGATCAGATAAGGCTCACCTTCTTCAATCTTGTAAACCAGGTCCACGACTCCAAGCTCGTTGGTGAACCGCGGCTCAAAATTGATCTGGGTGTCAATGCACCCCAGCGCGTTGTACCGGGATACCATCAGTTTGAGATCGCCCTCGCGCACGGCGTCAAGGAACGGTTTGCCGGAGTGGAGCTGCAACCCCTCGCGGAGCTCGGCCGTTTTGATCTTCTGGTTGCCCTCGAAGATCAGGTTGCGCACCTTGTAGCGGGTTCCCTCGGAGATCACGAAAGTCAAGTTGACATCGCCCAGACCCGCGCCCGGGCGGGTCACGGGCGTGACCTTGACCTCGAAAAACCCTTGTGACTGGTAGTAATCCGTGAGCTTGCGCTTGTCTTCTTCGAGCATGTCCCGGTGGTACTTTCCGCCCACCAGGCCCAGAATCGGCTTGCGGCTGATGATCTTGGTCTGGAGCACGGCGTCGGTGGCAAAGACATTACCCTTGAAATCGATGCTGGCGATCTTGAACTTGGGTCCCTCGAAGATCTGAAACACGACCTTGACGTCGCCGATGTTGCCCCCCTCGACCAGCTTCACCTCGGCCAGCTCGTAGCCCTTCTCCTGATAGAGCCGCTGGAGCTGCCCCAGGGCTAGCCGGGTCTTGGTGGGATCGGCGCGGTTGCCGACCTTGAGGTCGGTGCTCTCCTCGATCTCCTTGAGTGGCAGCCCTTTCCGCCCCCGGAACTCCACCTGCTTGAGCACGGGCATCTCGCGAACGCGGAAGATCAGGACATACTTGCCGCTCTTGGGCGGAGCTTCCTCGTACCACGACTGAACGTCGGAGAACCACTTGGTGCCGATCAGGCTGTGGATGTCGGCCTCAACCTTCTGCTGGTCGAGCGGCTGCCCGGCCCGGCTGAGGAGCTTCGCTCGGATCTTCTCCATGGGGATCGAGGCGTTGCCTTCGATGCGCAATTCCGTGACGGTTCCTTCGGGAAGCTTGTCCCCTTGCTGAGCACGGCTGCGCGCTACCAGGATTCCGGACGGATCACCGGCAACCAGTGCGAGCGCAGCCAGTGCAATCCACACCCGGACCCAGGTCGAGCAAGGCGCCGGACCGCCCCATGGTGAGACGACCGGCGAACCCGGGCTGGGAACCGCGTTGGCGTCCGAGGTTGGTGTACGCGGCCCGATGATCACGCGCCCCTCGGAAACCGTCCCTGGCGCCGAGGAGTGTTGTTTTTCGAATCTTCCCATGAGCGATCGTTCCTGAAGCGAACCGATCAAGAGCCGCCCCACTTCGACGTCGCGTCGCGTCGCGCTGGATGGACCGCCGGCCGCCACGGGCAGGAGAGCCATCTTCACGCGTCCGCTGGCCCGCGGTCGCGGGCGTGTCGAGGCGGCGTTCAGGATTGGCCGATCATCCCAGTCGGAATCGAGGGAGCGACGATCGCACCCTCTGAGGTAGCCACAGCGACTAGATCAGAGCCTTGGGGCCATTCATCGACCCGGCACGCACCGCATCCATCCCTGGTCACGGTCCGGCCTCGGCCCTGGCGTCGCTGATTGAAGACATGACAGGCTCGGGACTTTTACCCCAGATCCTCGAATGACGCAAGAGCGCAAGGACCAATTCGAGCGCGAGGAGGGCAGGCGTTGTCTCCTCGAAAAGGGATCCGCCGGCATCAGGACATCACATGCCGTGGCTTGGGTTCCTTGAAGTGTTGCCGGAGTGACGGGTTCAGACCATAGCCCAGGCTCAGAAACTTGATCGGGTGCAAGGTCGGCTTGGTCAACCCTTGTTCCATCTGAATTCGACATGCGCCGCACTCGGTGGCTCCAACCTCAATGTCGTCGTCCTTGAGCCGCCGAAGCAGGCCTCGCCCGGCGCGGAGCGAGGTACGGAACTGGTCGCGGCCAAGACCGTACGTCCCACCCATGCCGGAACAGCCTCGATTGATGAATTCGACATCCAGCTCGGGGATCCTGCGGATCAGATCCAGGCCGGGCATGCCGACGTCGAGAGCCCTGAGATGGCAGGGTTGATGGTAACCAACCCGCGCGTGCAGCGGCTCGTGAGGCCGGGGCAACTGGCCGCGCGCATCGAGGCCGGCGAGATACTGGCCCAGGTCCATCGTGTTCTGGGCCACGAGCTCGGCATCCAGGTCGTCGGTCAACTTGACGTATTCCTGACGGAGCATGAGTGCCGCAGTCGGCTCGGAGCAGACCACGGTGTAACCGTCGCGGACGGCGTTGCCCAGGACCCGGAGGTTGCACAGAGCGAGGTCACGGGCGTAATCGATGTCGCCGACGATCAGCGAAGCCATGCCAGAGCTGCGCTGGCGGGGGGGCACGAACACGTTGACCTCGGCCTGGCGCAGGACGGCCACGACCGACTCAGCAAGCTCATGATCATAATAATTGGCATAGACGTCGACGAAGTAGACCACGCGCGGGCCAGACTGATGAGGCCGCGGTCGGGCGAGCCCCAGCCGCTGCGCCCTGCGAGTGAACGGAGTGCGCCGGACCCGGGGCAGAACCCGATGCCGGGAGACCCCCAACACCCGCTCGATCAACCAGCGGGCGCTGCGCCGGGACATCAGGAAGTTGGAGATGATGGGAAACCGGCTGGCCAGCCGTGCCCACATCTCGAGGCGGGAAAAGACCCAATCACCAGGCGGCAGGCCGTGATTCTCAACGAAGGCGGCCTTGGCCTCGAGCATCAGGCTCGAGACATCCACGCCCGCCGGACATTCAGGCTGGCAGAGCTTGCAATGGATGCAGAGGCCGGCGTGCGCTTTGAATTCCTCACTCCCCCAGAGCTTGGGATCGACCTGCCCGGTGGCGATCTGCCGGACCAGATTGGCCTGGGAACGGGGCGTCGCCGCCTCACGGCGGTGAGCGCGATAGCTCGGGCACATGCGCAGGGTGGGATCCAGGGTCCGGCATTCGCCGCAGCCGTGGCAGGCCGATGCCATCTCCAGTGCGCCGGGCTCCGGCCAGCGCAGAACCGGTAAGATCACCGAGCAGTCGTCGGCCGGTACCTCGTGCTGCCGTGCCGCGGAGCCCGATTCCCCACCCGGCTCTGCCCGTTGCTCGGCTTCCAAGACACGAAAAGAACCTGAGCCCGTCGCCGTGCCAGGGATGAGGACTGATCCCGAATCGTAGTCCAGCGCCAGCGGGAGAGTGGGAAAGTGCTTCAGGTCTCGGACCATCAGGTGAGGATCATCGCCGACGACCTTGCCGGGGTTGAGCAGGTTCGATGGGTCGAAGGCATCCTTGATTTCGCGGAAGACCTGGACGAGCTCGCCGTACTGCCTGGGAAGGAACTGGGTCCGCGCCAGGCCGCAGCCCTGCGACGCCGAGATCGTCCCACCGGCTTCGATCACCAGGTCATAAATCTCCCTGGCCAGCGGCTCGAGCCGGGCTCGGTCGCCGGGATCGGCCAGGTCGAGGAAGGGGCGCAGGCGAATTCGACCGTCCCCCGCGTAGGCGTTCATGGTCCACAGCACCCCATGACGCTTGAGACGATCCTGAAGCTGGCGCAGCACCGCGGCCAAACGGTCCGGGGGAACCGCCAGATCGTCAACGATGGCCAGCGGTCGCGACTTGCTGCGCGACTTCATGAGCAGCGGCTCGGTCAATCGGCGCAGCGCGACGAGCTGCTCACACTCGGCACGGCGGAAGACCGTCACCGGATCGGCCTTGAGAAGTCCCTCGCGAGTCATCCGTTCGATGAGCAGGCGCAACTTGCCTGCGACCTCCTCGTGTCGGTCGCTCTCGAACTCGACGATCAGGACCGACTCGGCCGCCTCGGCGATCCAGGCATGGAACCGAGGATCGGCATCACGTGCCAGGCTGAGCAACCGCCAGTCGTAAAGGTCGCAGACCGAGGGCTCCAACTCCGATCCCAGGCAATGCTGGGCGCTGATGGCGGCATCCGCCAGCCGGGCGAAAGGGAGCACCACAACCCCTTGAGCCGCCGGCAGGGCGACGGTCCTCAGAACCGCCTGCAGGACCAGTGCCAGAGTGCCCTCGGAACCGCTCACCAGCCGGGCCAGGTTGATTCCCTTCGCACCCGCGGCCCGACCGAGCGCATAGCCGGCACGGTTGCGGGGCATGGCGGGCATCAACTGGGTCAGCCGCTTCTGGCTCTGCCGATAAACGTTCTGCAGCTTGCGGACGATCAGGTCTGTGAACGTGGCCGGCTCCTCGTCATAGGCGGGCCAAGGCTTGAACCCGAGATCGACGATCTCTCCGTCGGCCATGACCACGCGAAGCTGTTCGACCTGGTCGGCCATGGAACCGAACCGCAGCGACCTGACCCCGGCCGCATCGACGCTGATCATACCCCCCAGAGTGCCGATCCTGGCGTTGACCGGAACCGGTTCCAGCCGGCGACCCAGGGGAGCCAGCTCGGCGTTCAGGGTCTCGAGCACGACGCCTGGCTCGACGACAACGCGGTCCGCCGCGATCTTGACGATCTTTCGGAGATGGCGGCTGAAGTCGATCACGATGCCGTCGCCGAGGGTACCACCTCCCGTGTCGGTTCCCGCACCGCGAGCATGGAGCGGGATTCGATGCTCGGCGGCATACCGCACGACCGTCGCGACGTCGTCCTCGGTCCGCGGAACGACCACCCCCAGAGGATCGATCTCGTAGAGACTCGCATCATGCGCATACGGCGCACGGTCCAGCGGCTCGAAGTAGAGCTCACCGGCAACGAGCCCTCGCAGATCGTCATAGATACGGGCGCGACGCTCATCCACGGTAGGGGATGGACCTCAAGGGCAAGGCAAGGGAGCTAGCGGTTCTTGGGTTGATCACCGGCAGTCGGCCGCTGGAGGTCTGACGTCTCTCAAGGGGGGCTGGACAGGGGCGACGATGACGGCTCAACGTTTCCGCCCCGCTTCCGCAACTCTTCAATCCGGAGCCGTTCCTGGCGATAACGCTCGCCGACGGCCAGGTCGAACGGATGGAAGCGATTCTCAGGATTGGAGCCCGCACCCCGAATCTGGCTCAGGCAGCGGTAACAGATCGTGACGTCGGGAACCCGGTAATAGAGAACCATATCCACGAGCGCGGAAGCCAGCAGGACCAAGTAGGTGAAGAGCGGCATCACCAGGTACCAAAAGATCGTGCTGATGACGAAGCCAACAATCACGATGAACAACCCCAGCCCCTGGGGAAAGTCTTTCTGAACGTACAGGTCCGTGGTAGCGCACCAGGGACAGGCTCGCAGTTGCCCGTCCTCGACCAGTTCACAATGGAGCGAGCGCCCGACTCGGCACTTACTGCAAGCCCCCCGACCGGCCGCTTCCAGCGACTGAACGTGGTTCACAACTCCGCAGTTCGGACAAAGAAAGGTCAGCTCCATGAAAGGCGTACACCTGACGTGATTGAAAAAAGAGGACCATACCTCCCATGCCGGCAACGAACACTTGATTGTAACCGACCGTCCCGGCTGGGGCTAGGAGCGAGCAGAACTTCCGCCTGGGGGGAATTTGTCCCTCTCCATGGCCGCCGGCACCCGGGTCAAGAAATGTTCCAGGGCTGATCCGCAGTGGCGCTTCAAGAAAATGGGCAATGCACGGGCGAGCATGATGGCGCCGGAGCTGGCCTATCAGAATCTGCTCCTCTCGATTCTTCTCCTCCCCGCAAAGGCGTGCTCCTTCCTCACGGTCAGCAACGAGCAGCTCAGCTTCGCCGAAACTTGACCTTCGCGCGTTGACGAAAAACGACTTTCCAGAAGGGACGAACTACCGGCGGGAACCTGGGTCGGATAGCAGCAAGAGCTTGTATATGTTGCACTTCCGCAACTTGCCACCGTGCTGATCGTCATTTATTATTAATAATTTTTAATTCTGAGCCTTAATTCTCCTCATCTTTTCCTAGTTCCTTGTTTACACCACGGAATTATCTCGATATCTCAGAACTACAACATTACCCGACACTCCTCATCGCAACGTTTCCGGTGACGTTGATCTGAGAAGCGAGGGGTGTCTCTTTTTCTTGGACCTCGAGGCGGCCTGGATAACAATCCTGAGGAATTCGGAGACTTGTCTGGTTGAGCTCGATCAAGAGCGCGCCGAATTTCAGTCGCTTCGTCTCAAGTACAAGTAAAGCCCTCCAGCGTTTGATCCGTTCAGGGATTGCCGCTGGGATGACTGTTAGATGAGGGCATGGGCACAAGGATGATCGTCTTTGTTTCATGGACACGATTTGTTTCACGGACATGGTGGGAAGCTAGCATCTTGATGAGAGGAGAAAAAGAATGAGGAAATCTGCAACGAATCGAGTTCCGGTCTTGGCACGGCTTTTGTCGTGCACCCTTGTCTTGGGATGTGCTGCCTTGCTTGGTCTGCCAACCTCCGCAAGCGCAGGCACCATTCTGATCTACGGCCAACAGTCCCCCCTCGATGAAGTCTCTGCGGCGTTTTCGGGCAATAGCGCCACATTGACCACCCACGGGGTTTCAAACCCAGTGAGCCCGCTGTCAATCCCGGTCACGATCACGCAAATCGGCAATGTTACGATACCTGCGGGCGCGGCCGCCCCAGCCTTCGAAACTTTTGTCCCTAGCTTGACCAGTTCCACACCCCAAGTCGGCGATGAGAAGGGTGGTTTCTCGGGCGAGATCATCATCTCCTCACTTCCCGGCGGCGCGGGTGTGAACATCCTGACCTCAGTGTTCTCTGGCAATGGAATCTTGAGCGCGCTTGGCAACTCGGCGGGGCTGAGAGTTCCAGAAAACGTCACCTTTACAACCGCCGAAGCGGATATCATTGCCGCATTCGGGGGAGCCACCACGGCCCCGGGTAACCTCTCCCTCTCGTTCACCAACGTCATCCCATTTCAGAGCGGTGCCTTTACCAATTTCACGGCGCAGAACTCCGGGCTTATGGCGACGGTCATCCCCGAGCCCGCCTCGATCGTGATGGCGCTCTGGGCCGTGCCGCTCTGGGCCGTGCTGGGCATGCTCGGTTACAGGCCGCTTCGGCACAAGTACAAGTCATCTAAAGCTTGAGGTCGTCTGGCCTTACGCTGCTTTACGTGCATCGCGAACCCTGGACTTCATCACCCGGGGTTCGCGATGGCTCATGACACCGCACATTGCGGGAACCATGATTATACCTCGAGCGGGGGTGAATGAGGCATTGCGATTCGCCGTCGCTGCCGCGCGCCGCGCCGGGCATCAATGGCCTGACAAGCTGGGACCATGCATGTTGAGATTTGTCGAGATTTTCGCATTTCACGCAGCCCAACAAAAAACCCCAAGAGCGCTCAGTGGCAGTTCATTTGGGAATATTCGTATTTCGTTTGTGACGACGTAAATTAATGCCCTGCATTGATTTGCGCTATCGGTTGGCGACTTTGACTCGACGTAACTGTTTTGGCACAACCGTTCCGAGGCCAAAAAAAACGAGACTCCTCGCTGATCTCCACCAGGTCGAAGGGGATCGGGCATACTAACCCGAAAGCGTCAGCGAGGCAGGCAGCAATTCCGTGCGGTAAGGAAGGACCCTCGCTCGGGTTGGTATTCGGTGGAACTCCTGCAATAGCCCTCGGTCGAAGCGTGCTGAAGCTCGCGGTGGAGATCGGTGAGGAGTGACAAAAAACCCGCCCAGAATATGTGGTCCACGAACCAAGGGCTCAAAACCCCCGACATGGACGGTCGTTACCACCCGACTTAGCGGGACTTCCAGGCCGCCATCCCAGAGGTTCTCGACGCTCTGCCAAGGAAGTACTCCCAGCAACCGGTCTGGTGGATGACGCGAATCTTCCACCAATGCGACGACGTCTCACTCATGGCCGCGCAAGGTATAACCTTTTGATCAACCAGTGATCACTCCGTCGCCTGAAGGCGACGGCTTCTCGGGCGACGTATGACCGTGGCCGTTCTCAGTGGAATTGATAGTGTAATTGCGAGACTCCTGGCTGATCTCCACCAGGTCGAAGGGTATCGGGCATACTAACCCGAAGCGTCAGCGAGGCAGGCAGCAATTCCGTTGCGGTAAGGAAGAGGGACCCTCGCTGACGCTTCGGGTTGGTATTCGGTGGAACTTATGCACTAGCCATCGGTCGAAGCGTGCTGAAGCTCGCGGTGGAGATCGGTGAGAAGTGTCGTAATTGCACACTGGGTTCCGCGCGCACCGGTCCATTCACCGACGAGAGCGCATCGGCCATTCCGGCAACGGTCTTCTCCCTGCTCTCCCCCCCCGCGCAGGATCTTCCCTGCGCTGCCAATGGGACGCTCGCGACGGCCGTCGACCTGGAGACTTCCCGGTCCTCACGGACCTTGCATCTGAGGGCTCGGCCAGTTTGTTGTCTCTCCCGGCTCCTTTATTCGCTCGGTAACAGCGTCGGGGACTCCGCCCCATGGAACCACGCCGTCACCGCCGACTCCAGATCCGCGAACACCGATCGTCCCTGTCGACCGCAGGTCGCCATCACCGTCCAGATCCGCTCGCACCACCGGTCCCCGGGCTGGCTCCGCGTCCCCCGCGTGATCCGCCGGTCGATCACCACGAACCGGATAGCCTGCTCCGCCAGGTTGTTCGTCGGCTCGATCCCGGGCGTCGTGAGGAATCGGAAATAGCTCTCTCCGTGCGACTCCAGTCGGTTGGCCAGATTGAGGCAGGCCCGTGTCGTCGGCACGTCGCGCGTCCCGCGCCCCAGCACCTCGGACCGCGCCGCCTCATTGATCCGGGGTCGGGTATCGCTGCCCTTCGAAGACGCCACGGATACGGCTGA
>JAFAHT010000261.1 GCA_019237095.1 Planctomycetaceae bacterium | reverse complement strand
GTGTCGTAGTTGACGTGGCCGGGCTTGCCGGCGAGGATCTCGGTGCAGGCGATGCCCTCGTCCTCGGCCTTGTGGGCCAGCATCGGACCCTGGATCAAGTCGCCGATCGCGGAGATGGTCGGAATGTTGGTGCGGAAGTGGGCATCGACCGGGACCTTGCCAGTATTCGCCTCGACCTTGACGCCCGCCGCGTCGAGGTTCAACCCCTCGGTGTAAGGTCTGCGGCCGACGGCCACGAGCACCTTGTCGCAGGCGACGGAGAGCGCCTTGCCGTCCTTCGGTTCGGCCGTCACCGTCACGCTCGCACCCTCGACGTTCGCACCGGTGACCTTGGTCTCGAGGTGGAATTCCAGGCCCTGCCTGGTCAGGCTCTTCTTGAGGATGTCACCGATCTCGACATCGGCCATGGGGACGATGCGGGGAAGGAACTCGATGACCGTGACTTTCGATCCCAAGCGCTTCCAGACCGAGCCCAGCTCCAGGCCAATGTATCCGCCGCCAACCACCACCAGGTGGTCCGGGACCTTCGCGAAGCAAAGTGCATCCGTCGAGTCGACGATCGCCTTGCCATCGAAAGGGAGGAACGGAAGAGGCGCGGGTTCGGATCCCGTGGCCAGCAAAATGTGGCCGGCCTCGAGATCGATCGGTGCCCCTTCGCTCCCCGCGACCTGAACGGTGGTGGGTGATGTCAAGCGACCGGCGCCGCGGATGGCCTCGACCTTGTTCTTGCGAAAGAGGTAGCGGACGCCATCGGTCAAGCTCTTGACGACTTCATTCTTCCGCTTGAGCATCGCGGCCAGGTCAAGCCCCAGGCCGTCGACCTTGATACCGTGCCGGCCGAAGCGTTCGCGGGCCAGGTGGTAAAGCTCGCTCGAGTCGAGCATGGCCTTGCTCGGGATGCAGCCGACGTTCAAGCAGGTGCCGCCCAGGCTCGCCCGCTTCTCCACGCAGGCCACTTTCATGCCAAGCTGCGCGGCACGGATCGCCGCTACATAGCCGCCAGGCCCCGCGCCGATGACGACCAGATCATACCTCTGTGCCACCGTTGGCTCCTCTTATCATGAACCTGGCCCCCCGCGGCAGCAGTTGGTTCAGAGCGCCAGCAACAACCGTTCCGGGTCCTCGATGCACTCTTTGATCCGGACCAGGAAGCTGACGGCTTCGCGGCCATCGATGATGCGGTGATCGTAGGAGAACGCCAGGTACATCATCGGCCGGACGACGATCTGGTCGTCCACGACCACGGGGCGCTTCTTGATCGCGTGCATGCCAAGGATGCCGCTCTGGGGCGGGTTGAGGATGGGGGTCGAGAGCAGCGAGCCGAAGGTTCCGCCGTTGGTGATCGTGAACGTTCCGCCCTGAAGATCGTCCACCGTGATGGTGCCCTCGCGGGCCTTTTCCGCGAACGCGGCAATGGCCTTCTCGATCTCGGCGAAGGACATTGCATCGGCATTGCGCAGCACAGGTACCATCAGTCCGCGGTCGGTGCTCACGGCGACGCCGATGTCGTGGAAGTTGTGGTAGACGATGTCGTTGCCATCGATTCGACCGTTGACCGTGGGATAGTTCCTGAGGGCCTCGACGACCGCCTTGACGAAGAACGACATGAAGCCCAGGCCGACGCCGTGTCTGGTGCGGAAAAGCTCCTTGTAACGAGCGCGCAGATCCTGGACGCGCGACATGTCGGCTTCGTTGAAGGTGGTCAGGATCGCGGCGGTCTGCTGGGCCTGGACCAGGCGCTGGGCGATTCGCTGGCGCAGGCCGCTCATCCGCTGGCGCGTTTCGCGGCCGGCGGTCGTAGCACGGGAATCCTGCGAGCGATCGCCGCCCGTGGCCTGGACGGTCGTGTCCGCCTGCGGAGAGGCATCGCCAGCAAGTGCCGTGGCTGGTGAGGGGGCAAGAGTCTCGACCTTTTCGCCGGCTGGCGCTGGTGCTTGAAGGTAGGCCAGCACATCTTCCTTGGTGATCCGCCCTCCCCTGCCCGTGGGAGCGATCCGCGAGGGATCGATCTGGTTCTCGGCCACCAGGCGGCGGACGGCCGGCGCAAGTGGCACTCCGGCGTCCGCGGCTGCGGCGGTGCCGTCGTCGGGTGCAGCGGCGGCCGCGGCCGGGCGCGATGCCGCTGGTGCGGACGCTGGAGCTGGACTTGCAGCCTGCGCCTGGGCGGGTGCCGCAACCTCAGCCGGTGTGGCGGCGGGGTCAAGTGTACCGATCGTGGCACCGATGGCCACGGTCTGGCCCTCCGCGACGGCGATCTTGAGGACGCCCGTCGAACCGGCCGGAACGACGTTGTTGGCCTTGTCGGTCTCGAGCTCGAAGAGCGGCTCTCCGGCCTGGACGAGGGAGCCGTCGGGCTTGAGCCAGCGCGCCAGAATTCCCTCGGTAATCGATTCCCCAACGCCCGGAACGGTGATCAGGACGGCGGCCATGGCTAGCGGACTCCTTGCTGGACGATCGCGGCGGCAAGCGACCGCACCGGGGTCGCCGTGACCAGGTGGGGCACCGCTTCCCCGATCGCCGCCTCGACAAGCTCGGACTGCTCATGGTCGTGAACCAGCTTGGAGCCGGTGGCCGGACTGGCGCTGGCGTCACGGCCGACATACTGGAAGGGAAAGCCCATCAGCTCGTGGAGCCGCGGCGCCACGAAGGTCCAGGCGCCCATGTTCTGCGATTCCTCCTGCACCCAGACCCAGTCGCGGGCGGCGCGATAGCGGTCGAGAACCTTCTTCAGTTGGTCGGCCGGCCAGGGATAGAGCTGCTCGATGCGGACGATGGCGACGTCCCGCTGCTTGCCGGCCTGCTCGCGCTTGGCCAGGAGGTCGTAGTAGACCTTGCCCGAGCAGAGCAAGACGCGGCGGGCCCGATCGGCAGCGGTCTCATCATCGAGCACGTTGCGGAAGTGGCCGGCGACGAGGTGGTCCAGCGGCGAGACCGCTTGCTTATGACGCAAGAGGCTCTTGGGCGTCATGACGACCAGCGGCTTGCGGAAGTTGCGGCGGACCTGGCGGCGGAGCAGGTGGAAATACTGGGCGGGCGTCGACGGCACGGCGACCTGGATGTTCTCCTCGGCGCAGAGCTGGAGGAACCGTTCCAGGCGGGCGCTCGAGTGCTCTGGCCCCTGGCCCTCGTAGCCGTGGGGCAAGAGCAGCACCAGGCCGCTGCCGCGTCCCCACTTCGACTCGGACGGGGCGATGAACTGGTCGATGATGACCTGCGCTCCGTTGGCGAAATCGCCGAACTGAGCTTCCCACATGATCAGCATGTTGGGCTCTTCCAGCGAGTAGCCGTAGTCGAACCCGAGCACGGCCGCCTCGGAAAGCAGGCTGTCGTAGACGCAGAACTCGGGCTGGCCCGGCGCCAGATGATCGAGCGGTTTCCAGCGCTCGCCCGTGTGCTGGTCGATCAGCACGGCATGCCGCTGACTGAAGGTCCCGCGGCCGCTGTCCTGACCGCTGAGCCGCACAGGGGTGCCCTCGAGCAAGAGCGAGCCAAAGGCCAGGTTCTCGGCGCACGACCAGTCCACGGTGCCGCGCGACTCCATGGTCTTGACCCGGGCGGCGAAGATCCGCGACAGCTTGGGGTTGACGATGAAGCCGGCAGGGGGCCGGGCCGCAACTTCGGTGATCGACTTGAGCACGTCGTAGGAGACGCCGGTCTGTACGGTCTCGAACGAGTACCGGGGGGTGAGGTTGGCCCAGGGGCCGGTGGCGTAGCCGGGAGGGATGGTACGCGGCTCGACGCCCCGCACCTTGACCTCCTCGAAGACCTCTTGCATCTTCTCGGCGAAGGTCTCGGCGATGGTCTCCGCCTCCTGGCTGGAGAGCTCGCCGGACATGACGAGCTGCTCGGTGTAGAGCTCGCGGATACTGATCCGATTGCGGATCTTCTCGTACATGATCGGCTGGGTGAACCCCGGCTCATCGCCCTCGTTGTGACCGTGGCGGCGGTAGCAGATCATATCAATGACCACGTCCTGGCCGAAGGTCTGACGGAAGTCGGTGGCCAGCTCGCCGACGTAGACGACCGCCTCGGGGTCCTCGCCGTTGACGTGAAAGATCGGCACCTCGATCATCTTGGCCACGTCGGTGCAGTAGCGCGTCGAGCGGGCCTCGCTCGGCGAGGTCGTGAAGCCGATCTGGTTGTTGACCACGATGTGAATCGTGCCGCCGGTCCGATAGCCCGGCAGTTGCGAGAGGTTCAAGGTCTCGGCCACCAGGCCCTGGCCGGCGAAGGCGGCGTCGCCGTGGATCAAGATCGGCAGACCGAAATTGCGTCCCTTGTCCCGGTGCCGGCGCTGCTTCGCCCGCATCCGGCCCTCGGCCACGGGGTTGACGGCCTCGAGATGGCTGGGGTTCGGGGTCAAGGTCAGGTGGACCGTGTGCTTGAGCTGGGTGGTGTGATCGGCCGAGAAGCCGAGATGGTACTTGACATCGCCGTCGCCGGCGACGGTCTCCGGCATGTTACCCTCGAACTCGCTGAAGATCATTCCGTAGGGCTTGTGCAGGATGTTGGCCAGGACATTGAGCCGGCCGCGGTGGGGCATTCCCATGACGATCTCGAGCACCCCGTGCGCGCCGCCGCGCTCGATGATGGCATCGAGCAGGGGGATGAGCATCTCCCCACCTTCGAGCGAAAACCGCTTCTGGCCCACGTAATTCTTGTGCAGAAAGTTCTCGAACAGTTCAGCGGCGTTCAGCTTGTAAATGATCCGCCGCTTTTTCTTGAGATCGAAGACGGGCCGGTTGCGTACCGGCTCCATCCGCTCGAGCAGCCAGTTGCGGATGTCGAGGTTCTGAATGTGCATGAACTCGACGCCGACGGTCCGGCAGTAAGTCTGGCGGAGGATCGCCAGCAGCTCGCAGAGCGTGCAGTGATTGTCCGGTGCGAGCTTGCTGAAGAAGACCCGGTCTAGGTCGGCCTCGGAGAGCCCGAAGGCCGAGAGCTCAAGCTGCTCGTGGGTTTGCGGCCGCGGCACAAGCTTCAGCGGGTCGAGGTCGGCCAGGTGGTGGCCCATCTCGCGGTAGGCGTCGACCAGCCGGGTCACCGCCTTGATCGCCTCTTGTGGCGGAGCCTGGCCAAGGCCCGAATCCGTCGACAGAGATTGACCTAGCTCGTAACCCTCGAAGAAGTTACGCCATGTCGGGTCAACCGCCTCCGGGGCCCTTCGCCACTGCTCGTAAAAACCCTCGATCAGCTCCAAATTGGCGCGATTCGCGACCGTCGTGCGTGTCATTGTGGTCTCTGATAAGGCGGGGCTACCCACGATTCATTGTCGAGCACCGACCCGATGGGTCCCAATCATCTTGCGTCTACATTTAACATTAACCGAATGTACTCACAAGAAGGGAAGCTCATTGGCCCGGCCGACCCCGCTCCGAGACGCCCCGCTTCCTAACTATAGGCGCAAGAGCAAGCAACAGAAAGACCGCGTTCTCCCCGGCCTTCACAGACGCTCGATCCAAGATCGGTTGGCGAATCGTTCGGAGAGCAAAGCCTCAAGCAGGTCGTGGGGAACATCCGTTGCCGGGGAAAGCGAGGAGGAAGGAGACCACGCCGAGCAGATCGAACTGTGCAGGATCGTACGCGGCAGACCCAGGTTCATCAAGAAGTCCTCGTGCCTTCTGCCTGCCCGATACGCAGGCTGTCGCGATGGCACGGTCAGGTAGCGGCCGATCCGCTCGAGCGGGAACGCATGCAGAATCGTACAGTGAACAAGGAACCAGTTCCTGAGCCGGCGCTGGGCGCTGCCGCCGAATTTTCGACCCGAGACGGTCAGGTCGCCCGAGCCTTCGACAACGACCGCGCGATCGAAGGCCCGCAGGGCCCCGGCGATCCGGTCGAGTACATACCGATGGGCGATATCGACGGCCGAAAGCCCCGGCGCGGCCGAGTTGGGCAGGATGACCGTCACATTCAGCGCCCCGGGGCCGATCACCACCGTCCCCCCGCCGCTCGACCGCCGGACAATCGGCACCCCGTCCTCCTGGCAGGCATCGACCCGAACGTCGCCAGCCAGCCGCCGCGATGCCCCCAGCACCACGGCGAACCGGGGAAAATCCCAGAATCTCAAGACCGCCCCCGCCCGTCCTTCGTCGGCCTCGACGAGCAGCGCCTCGTCAAGCGCCAGGTTCGCCTCGACGGTCTCAAGGGTCAACTCTAAGAGCGACATCGCGACGGACATTTCCAGATCGGGAGGATCTTCCCGAGTTCCAGGAGTTCTGGACCAGCACGATCAGAGCGACCAGGTCGAAACTGGCCGGGGTATTTCGGTTTGCCGTCTTCCCTGAGCGCCTGAGGGTCGGCCCGAGGGAGGTCAGAATTCCGATTCGACCCGGAAGACCGTGTGGCAGTCGGAGCACGTCTTCTTCACGGTCTGGAAGAGGTCCTTGGCCTGTTTCTGGGTGGCTCCATCCTTGGCCGCGGCAACGGCAAGATCTTTGGAGGTCTTCGCGAAAGCATCCATGATCTCATCCCACTTCTCCTGCCGCTTCTTGGGATCAGTCTCCTCCTTGGCGTTCTTCAGGTACGCTTCCTTGAGCGGTTTGCCGTCCTTGGCGAGCTTGGCGAGCTCGGCCGCGGATTTCTCGACTTCCTTCTGGTTTTTTTTGAACGAAGCAGCGTTGCGGGTTGCCTTGGTGATGGCGATGTTATGCTTCTGGACCTTCTCCATGATCTTGCCCAGGGGGGTTTCCGTCTCCTTGTGCTTCTCCTGGTCCTGGGCGCGGGAAAGGCCGCTAGCAAGGCCGCTGGCGGCAACCAATGTGGCGACCACGGCGAAACCGATCCATTTGCGGTTCATGGCAGGCAACTCCTGTGACGAAATCAAGGTAGGATATCGAGGTTGGCTGGGAGGGACCGGTGCACGGGCCGTTCCTCTCTGATGATTGATCCGGGGACTTTTAAGGTATCTCCAATCCTCGTGTCCTTCAAGAACCTGTGTGTCTTATGCCTGATTCGTTGGATTATCGTTCGGCCGGGGTCGACCTTTCGACCTATGACGAGACGATTGCCCGGCTTCCCCCCCTGATGCGCCGGACGTATACACCGCGGGTTATCGAGTGGAAGGACGGGTTCGCTGGGCTCTTCCGGCTCGACGACCATATCGGCCTGCTGTCGAGAACCTATCGCGACCCGGTTCTGGTCGCATCGACCGACGGGGTGGGTACCAAGCTGAAGCTCGCGTTCGCCACCGGGCGGCACACCACGGTGGGCATCGACCTGGTCGCGATGTCGGTCAACGATTGCCTTTGCGCCGGAGCCGAGCCGCTCCTCTTCCTGGATTACGTGGCGATGAGCCGCGACGACCCCGAGTTGACTTCCCAGGTGGTCAGCGGGATCAGTGACGGCTGCATCGAGGCGGAATGCGCGCTCATCGGCGGCGAGACGGCCATTCTGCCCGAGTTTTATCAGCCGGGAGAGTACGATCTGGCGGGGTTCTGCCTGGGCGTCGTGGAGCGGAAACAGATTCTCGACGGCAAGGACATCCGCGTCGGCGATCGGGTGATCGGGCTGGCCAGCACTGGCCTGCACTCCAACGGATACAGTCTGGCCCGCAGGATCGTCTTCGATCATGCCGGTCTGGCACCCAGCGCCCACGTCGAGCCGCTCGGCCGGACGGTCGCCGATGAGTTCCTGGAGCCGACGCGGATCTACGCCCGGGCCGTGAAGCTCATTCGCCGCAACTACCGCGTCAAGCAGATCGTGCACGGGATCGCCCACATCACCGGGGGGGGCCTGATCGACAATCCGCCTCGCGTTCTGCCCGCGGGCCGCGCCATCCGGCTGGCGCGCGGCTCATGGGCCGTTCCGCCGGTCTTTCCCTGGCTGCAAGCGCTCGGCTCGGTGTCGGAAGCCGAGATGTACCGCGTTTTCAACATGGGCATCGGCCTGGTGATGATCGTGGCCGAGTACTACGCCGAGTCGATTGTCCGACACCTCAAGCACAATGCCAAGGTTCCCGCCTGGATCATCGGTGAGGTGATCGAGGGAAACCAGAACGTCGTCTGGGACTGAGGGGGCTGAGCGGCCGGACCGGCGGCTCGACGTTGTCGCGGCAGATCGCCGAGGAGGGCAAAACGGACATTCGGGGTGGGCAAATCGGACATTCGAAATTAGGTTTGGTAAATTGGACGATCCAGGCAAAACGACTTTCCGCAGACTGGGCATCTTGCCGCAAGGATTAAGAGCGTCCCCTTGGTTCGTCCCCTTGCTTCTGTTCAGTTAGCTCCTGGTCGAGCTTCCGGTCTCGGAATCGCCGCTCCGACTCCCGAAGCACATCGTCTGTAACGTAGAAGGTCGTTTCGACCACGAGCCGATCGCACGTGTGCTCGTAATCGAGAAGGTTCCTGGCCCCGGCTTCCTCAATG
>JAFAHT010000110.1 GCA_019237095.1 Planctomycetaceae bacterium | reverse complement strand
GTCAGCGATCGCTGCGCACTCTGGTCTGGCGCTCGCCGGCAACGCCTATCACGGAGTCGGCGTGCCCCAGTGCATTCAGAGCGGCGAGCAGGCCGCGGAACGGATCGCCCGCGAGCTTGGGGCCCGTATCGCGGAACGACGTTGCGCGCCATGAGCGCGGCTCATGATCCCCCGGGCGATGTCCTTCCCAGTCGCAGGGACGAGGAGGTCCGCTGACCGCAATATGCCGCGTAGCGCGCGATAGCCTCGGGCACGAACCCCGCCAGCATCTCGGCGGGGCTGCGAATCGGCGGGTCGGGCTCGGGGTCAGTCGGCGATTCAAGGTGCAGCTCCTCGAGTCGCTCGGTGCGCTGGCGCACCCACGCCTCGCCGACGATCTCGATCAGCGCGCGATCGGTGAAGATCGCGAGCACGCGCCACCGGCGGGAGTCGCTGGTCAGACTGACGATGTCGCCCTCGGTGATTCCGTTCATGCCGTCCCCCGCAGTTTCATCAGCGCCTGCTCGCGCATCCGCCAGGCCCACGGGACGCTGACCGCCAGCTCATGTGCGACATGTCCATGAGATAGAGAGCCAGGCTCCTCTCGCGCTGAGGCTCATGATCGGTCGGGCTCCACGGAAAGCATTCCGTTGGGATGTCCGACGATCCGTCCCCAGATCCTTGCGTCGTCGCTCCCGCCGCGGTGGGTGTCGACCACGACATCACAGATAAAGTATGCCCGCGGCCGGAACAGCCGGAATGCCTCTGCGATATCATGGAGGGAATCGGCGGCGGCTATCGTTCTGCCTCGGTGCTCGATTCTCAGGAATTGTCGGCTCAACAAGGTTTGCGGCATGGAATACTCGGAAAATCAGCGAAACTGTGAATCAGAACGGTTCTCTCCAAGAAACCTAGCATGCTTTTGACCCAGGCCAAACGCTCAGGCGACTTTGACCAGGGGGATGAGCACGTGGCTTGCCCAGGTGCCCAGGGTCGTGGGTGTGGTCGTCTCCGGGGTTCGAGGTTCGCCGATGTGAGTCCAGTTCAGCCGGTTGAGAGTCACGGACATCTCGATGTAGCTCTCGGCAAAATCGTGAGACATACCACAGCCCTGAGAGACTCTGCGGAATTCATCGGGGGTGAACTGGACGTTTTTCATGGGCCTGCCGACGATCACCGCCAGGGTCTTGACGGCTTCATCGAGAGTCAGGTCCGTTGGACCGAGCAGTCCCAGGACGCCATGACCCTTCCAGGCATGGTCAGTCAATCTCGCGGCCGCCGCCTCGGCGATGTCGCGGGTGGCGATCATGGGCATTCGAGTATGGCCCGGGTACAGCCAGTGGAGCTTGCCGTCCCGCCGGATCGAGTCGAGCTGGGTCAGGAAGTTTTCCATGAAGAAACCGGGTCTCAAGTGGTAAACATCTTTCGCAGCGTCATTCAAGGCGCATTCGACATCGTGCAATCCGGAGATTGGCCCGAGCCCATCGGCCCAGTTCGCTCCGATGCTGGAGAGGTTCACGATCCGGGGGATGCGATTGATTCTTACCGCCCGGGAGACGGCGTCGGCAGCCTTTCGGTACCAGGCGCGAACGTTCGGGGCGGCAAAGTTGGCCGGGGTAAGCCAGAAGAGGACGTCCGTCCCCTCGGTGGCTCTGGAAAGGGCCGCGGCGTCGTCCGACGAGGCCTGACGGACGATCTCTCCTTCCAGCAAAGAACGCGGCAGCTTTTCGGGATGGCGGGCGACGATCGTCAAGGGCTTTCCGGCAAACGCTAGCCGCTCGATCAACCGGCGACCTATGTTTCCCGTCGGCGTGGTGATCGTGATCATGATCTTGCTCCAGGGGAAGAATGGAGCCGGCCGGCGGCCTGGTCTTGTTCCGAGGCCACCGGCCGGCTGCGAACTGTTATCGCACCTCTTGCTCATGACTCCTGGTGCGAGCTCAAGGCTTCCGTGAATCCGCCACGTTCAACCGTTTGGAGACGGCTTCGACCTCGCGGAAGACGCGCAGGAAGTTCCTGCCCCAGAGCTTGGCGATCTGCTCCTCGGTGTAGCCTCGCCGCACCAGCTCAGTGGTGACGTTCACCGCCTCGCTCTCATCTTTCCAGCCGATCACGCCGCCACCGTGATTGAAGTCGGAGCTGATGCCCACGTGATCGATGCCGATCCTCTTGACCGCGTAGTCGATCGCACCGACCAGGTCGGCGACCGTGGCCGTCTTGGGGGCGAGGGCGTAGATCTCGCGGTGCAGCTCATCGTTTTCCTCCTGCGTCAGGTCGCGAGTGTCTTTCTTGAACCTGGCCTGGAGTTCCTTGTACTTCTTGTGGAGGTCGACCGGAGGCGCCTTGAGGTAGTAGCTGAACGCGACGATCTGCACGACGCCGTGGTTCGACTTGATGGCATCGAGCTCAGCGTCGGAGAGATTTCGCGGACTATCAACCAGCGCCTTGACGGCCGAGTGCGTCGCGACCACCGGGGCTTTGGAGAGCTGTACGGTCTGGGTCAGGCCCTGGGGTGTGAGCTGAGAGACGTCAACAATGACGCCCAGCTTGTTCAATCGATCCAGCGCCTCGCGGCCCAGCGGAGAGAGGCCGCCGTGTTCGCCCGGCTTGTCGTCGCCGATTGGGCGCGACGAGTCGGCGAAGTCGTTGTTTCCGGCATGAACGAAGCCGAAGGTCCGGACGCCGGAGTTGTAGTACAGGTCGATGAGCGACAGATCCTTGCCCACCGGCAGGGCGTTCAGGAACCCGACGATCACGGCAACCTTGCCTTCGCCGTGGATCCGCTCGACGTCGGCGGCGGAGAGGGCGAGCGCTGCGCGGGACGGATAGCGCTGGGGGATCTCGCGGATGGCCCTGAGCTTCCGGTTGGCTTCATCACGCGCCCTGGCCACTCCTTCGGAACTCCGCCAGCCAGGCCGGGCAAAGACGGCGAAGACCGCGGCATCGACCCCACCTCGCTCGAGCTTGGGCAAGTCCACCTGCGTCGCGCCGTCGATGCCGGGGTCGAGCTTGCCCAACCCGTAGTCCAGCGGGATATCGACATGGCTATCGAGGACCAGCACGTTCTCGTGAATCCGCTTCGCCTCGGCCACGATTCTCGCCTCGTCGCCGGCTGTCGCCCGGGCCGCCAGGATGGCGAGGGTCGCCGCGAAGAGCGAGAGCACCCGCAGAATTCTCGGAAGACGAGAGGGTGCGGCTTTCTGAATGAAAATCGACATAGCATCATTCTCCAGTAAGAGTCGTTTGGGAAACTTGAAAAGCTCAATGAACATGCGTGGTAGGAAACTCGGGCATCCCGGAGGAGATGCTTGCCGGGATGCCCGAGCGGCGACATGGGACGGGCACATTCCCACGTTGTCGCGGATCGGGGCGCTCACCGCGAGGCGGTCGCGTTCTTGGCGAGCAGCCCCCGTTTCAGATTTTGAGGTCGCCGCATCCGAACGACGAGCTCACCCCGTTCTTGACACCGCCCTGCCCGTTGCAGGCGCCGCTCCGGCGACCACCATACAAGAGCATGAGGTTCAGCCTGGCGCGATCCCAAAGGCGAGCCTCATGGAAGCTGCTCTGCTCTCCGGCGACGGCTCGCGCCTGCCAATCGCCTCGCGGAATCGATGTAGGGTTCATGACCTGCTGGACCTCTCGGACAACAAGTGCGGAGGAGGTCGAGAAACGGATGGTTCTCAACTCCCAGGTTTGCCTGCCTCCTCGGACGATCGTTGAAAGCACATTCGAGTCGCGACTCATGCTACATTATTCCTATCGAATTACTATGAATTTGTCAACAGTCTTTCCAGGCGGATTTTCAGGTCTCGTCCGATTTCTCGAGACTCCCGATGGTCCGATAGCAAGAAATCCCGTAGAATTGGTAGGGATAATTAAGTCGGCTGGGTTCCCGGTGAAAGGAACCGGGGTTTCTCGCACCAGGAAGAGCCATTGCGATGACGGTTTCGGCAAAGTGCTACTACGCCCTCCGCGCGATCTACGCACTGGCGGAGCACCAGGGTTCGGTGCCTCTGAAGGCCAACGAGATCGCCGAGCGGCAGCATATACCGATCAAGTTTCTGGAGGCGATACTGAGCCAGTTGAAGGGAGGCGGTTACGTCACGAGCCGGAGGGGCGTAGAGGGGGGATATCTGCTGGCGCGCCCGGCCGACCGGCTGAAGATCGGCGAGATCATCCGCTTCATCGACGGGCCGATAGCGCCGGTGGACTGCGTCAGCGTGTCCAGGCCCAAGGAATGTGAATACCCGGGCCATTGCCCGTTTTTCGGATTCTGGGGCCGCGTCCGTCAGGCGATTTCCGATGTCGTCGATCAGACGACCTTCGCTGATTTGATCAAAGAAAATGCATCTCTAGGTTTGGTTTATATTCCTGATTGGACGATCTGAACCGCCCGGCGGAGCCCTGTCCTTCGACCCGGACTTGCGCGTGAGCCAAGGCGAGGCAAGCATGCTGACCGGTCCAGGGTCTGCGGTCAGGAAACGGCATCGAGATACGCGGCATAGACTCGCGCCAGCAGTTCGTGGGTCATCATGTCGCCGGTGCGCCAGGGTTCGCCGTCCTCACCCTCCCAGACCCAGAGAAGCTGCCGTTCCATGTCCACGGCGATAGGTCTCTCGGGGAGATTCGCGAGGTAGCGGCTGAACCCGGCGAGTAGAGGGGCGGCCAGTTCCATCCAGTTTCGGGGAGAATGCTGGGTGGGAGAACCCGCTGCGCGCCAGAGGCTGTCCAGGCTCACGGCCGCGGGGCCGATGAGCTCGATCTGCTGGTTGAGCAGCGTCTCGACCGTGAAGTTCAACATTCCCGCCATCATTGATCATCCTCGTCTTGCAAGCGGATGGCCCTGAACTGAGTAGACACGGAACCCGGATCGTTCGGGCTTGACGTAGGGATTGGTTGAGCCCGAGAAAGCTCACCAAGCCTTGTAAACCAGGGCACCATTCGGGCGACTGCATCATGCGGCCACCAGTCCAAGCCCAGTCTCCCAGAAGCTATCCAAACCGCGAATCGGCTGGAATGTTGATTTTGCAGTCCAGCAAGAACTTGTCAAGAGCGGTCCGATTATTCCTACGGGTAAAGTATGGTTAGCGGAGTAACTCAACTCTACCAACTCGACCTGAAAATGATCGTCTGCGAGGTCCTCGAACGCCCCGCAGGCCCCGAGCGGCAGGCGATCCTCGACGATCGCCTCGTAGCGCAAGCAAGACGCCGCGTCCCGCACAATCGTGCAAGCAGCGGCGTCCAGATGTCCTGAAATGAACTGCGAGGGCCTGGAGAACAGGGCAAGCAAGGTTCAGCAGCCGCAGCAGACCGGCATGTTATTCATGCAGAGGCAGCAGGTGCAACCGGCCGCGCACATGGCCATCATGCAGTCGCAGCAGGCCTGGATCATCGAGCAGCAGGCGGGGTCGCCGCTGGTGCAGGTCATGCAGACGCCGTCGTCGGTCATCTCGCACTTGCACATGCCCATCGTCATGTTGCAGCAGCAGACCATCATGCCGTTCATCATCATGCAGCAGCTGCACATGCCGCCGGCCATCATGGTGCAGAGGTTCTGCATCATCGTCGCCGACATCGTGTCATCGCATTTACAGGTGATCTTCATGCCACCCTTGCACTTCTCCATCTTCATCGTGCAACGAGGCACCATCGTCCACTGCGGGGGCATCGGCATGGTCGCCGTGCCGCCCATCGCGCCCGGTGCCATGGGTGCCATGCCCGTCATCATGCCGCTCCGTTCCATCATCATTGCATTAGTCATCGTCGTGTGTCCTTGCGGGAGGTTCGATCGTTCTTGCCCGACCTTGCCCGGTCGAGGCTCTTCTGTCTTCGATTATCAACTCTCCTGACGGGAATTCAAGCAAATTCATAAAAATTTCTACATAAACCCTTGGTATCCAGATCCGATTAGTCAGGATTTAGCGCACACGCGGCCGCTCCGGGGTCTGAAGTTGCGCGCTGACTTGCCGGACAGAAAGGCTGGGTGAGACGGAAGCTGGTTGGGCTCCAGACCTTGTAACTTGGGGTAAGGGAATGCGTTGGGATCGCTCAGACGGCTCGCGAGGGGCGTGCCAGCGGTTCCCAGCGAGGCTGGGGGAGGGTTTTTCCTGGCTGGGGAGAAACTGCCAGGGCGACGTGGCGGGCCAGGTCGGCGGCCTGCTGCCTCAGTTCCCGCACGGCCGTGGATTCCCAGAGCTGTCCCTTGAGCACCGGGCCGAGGGTGAAAATCCGCTGCCCGTTCGGCACCTTGAGACCGATCAGGCATCCCTTCTCACCGGCCAGGAAGCCCAGGCCGATCGGGTCTGGCCGGGCCAGGCCCCGGTTGCAGAGAGCGGTCAGCAGGGAAGGGAACCCCGAGTGCAGACCTCTGGATGGCCCCGTGCAATTGATCACGCGACGTGCGCGGAGGGTCTCGCATGTCGAGCTGCCGCGGCGGTTCATGACGATCTTCACGCCGTCCGGGCCATCGTCGAGCACGGTTCGAATCCGTCCCGCGACCACGGAGAACCTCCCTTCCCGACGGGCACGTTGGACGATCTCGTGAATTTGCGGGGCGACGCGATGGCGGTGAACATCCCAGAAGGCGGCAACGTGCCGGAGGAACCGCCCTTTCTCGCGATCGTCGAGGGATTTCCAGAGGGGCTGAAGCTCGGGGCGTAAGGCGTCGATCACCGACCGCCAGTCGCCCCCTTCCCGCTCGGTCTGCTTGACCGCCAGGCGGACATTCCTGAGCATGTCCCGCATGGTGGGCCGCGCTGCCGTGCGCAGGGTCGGGATCGGGATGGCGGCCGCGGGGGCGTGCGGCTGGGGCAACAGCCCATGACGTGAGATTGCGGTGATCGTGCCGACCGTTTTCCTCGACTCGGCCTCGACAAGCAGGTCGATCGCCGTGAGGCCCGAGCCGATCAAGAGGATCGGGTCGTCGGCCTTCAAGCCCAGGAAGGGATCATCGACCCAGGGATCGCCGATGTACGATCTGGTGGCACGCGCCCGGTCGGGAACGGGAATCGGGTCTTGCGGACCCGGGTTGCCCACCGCAACGACCACGGCGTCGGCCTGAAATCGAGTGCCCTGGCTTGCGACCAGGGAGAAGCTTCCCAACGCCTCGTCGATCACGTCGACGATTTCCGCCCGGATGGCGACCAGTTTCGATCCAGCGCGGCGTGCGGCGTCGCGGAGCAGGTCATCGAGATAATCTCCGTAAACCCGCCGGGAGACGAAAGCTCCGGGCTGAACCGCGGGGTCGCGGTCGCGTAGCCAGTTCAGGAAATGGTCAGGCTCGTCGGGAAAGGCGCTCATCAGACGGGCCGGCACATTGAGCAGATGTTCGGGGCTGGACGTGCCGTAGGCGACGCCTCGCGCCAGCCGCTCATCGCGCTCGAACAGCAGCACGCGCGGCGAATTGGGCCCCTGGCGAGCCAGGTGGACCGCGACCATCGTACCGCTGAATCCGCTTCCCACGATGGCGACCGTTGCCGGCCCTACCGCGCTGTCTGCTCTGGTGTTCATGTCCTATCCACCTTCTGGCCGGGGGATCAAGAGCGTCACGGATTGCGGAGAATCTGGCCTAGAGAGGGGCCAGGATCGTCTCCGGAAACGGTATCGACATATGCGCTTCATGAACGAGCTGTCTCTGGTCGATGCGGAAGTAACGAGAAGCCGCGAGACGCGGCGAGTAAACATGAAGACTGATCAGGTCGGCTCCCGGAATCTCCAGGTTCGCGACCCGATGAATGTCGCTGCCCCGCGAGACGAAGATCGAGCCGGCCGGGATGCGGCGCGAAGGGGACACGATCATCTTGCCAGCGCGGTCGACCAGGAACGAAGTCTCCGTGGCCACTCCCTCGACGACGAGAACGCCGCAAGCCGACTCGCCGTGGTCGTGGATCGGGCTGCGCTGGCCGCTCCTCCAGCAGAGAACCAGGATCTCGTAGTTGGCGGTGTGATGGATCAGGGTCCTCTGATACGTTCGCTCATTGAAGTGAGCGCAGCCCCGTAATGCGTCGCGGTCAAGGCTCAATTGCCCGAGCCCGCTTCGAATCACATCCTCGGGTATGGGTCCGGCAAGCGAGTCCCAGACGGTGAGCAACTCGATCAACCCTGGCCGTCCGCCGGGCAGCGACCGGCCGGACTCGTTGGTCCGCGGTCCGGCTGGTTCAGGGCATGAGAAAGTCGGTGCCCCCGAGGATGGGCCATTCGCCAGCAACTCGATCAGGGTGAAACCAGCTCCCTGACGACAATCTTGATTCATCGGGTTTTCCTCAATAATTTCTCTGGGTTCAACGGGCCTCGTTGTGATTCTCGAAGGCTTCCGTGACACAAGTCTTGTGAGGCAGTGTGTATCCATGCAAGGACCATGCCACTGTTTCTTCAACCAGGCACGATTTGGAGCCGGTGCGAGTGATTTACTGCGAAAAGCAAGAAATTCGATCTACTTAGTTTGTTTTTTTTCGAACTGGGGTGTGTGTCGGAATAAGGACTGTGATATAACACGGGTAAACCGTGATATTTCCAAGGCGCGTCATGATATTTCCTAAGAAACAGAGCCCTATGGATTCGTCGCCGCAGCTGCTCCTGAATGTCTGGCGTGAGGTCTCCCTGCACATTCTGATTGATGAGTCGGTGACGCGTGTCATGCCGCTCCTGAGCCCCGAGCTGCCACTCGATGCGCTTCTGGTCCGGCACGTCGACCTGGCGAGAACCACTCTGGAGACAGTCGCCGCGGCGATGGTTCGCCCCGGCCAAGCTCCTGGAAGGGGCGAAGACGGAGTGCACTCCGGAAGATCTTGATCGGATCCTGGCGTGGTGCCGAGAGGGTCCTCTATTGCGAGCCGGTAATCGGCCGATACAAAAGCAGTTGCCGGGCCTGTTGCCGGCCGACCTTGCCGGTCATTTCATGGTGGCGCCGCTGAACGGCAGCGAGAATATCCTCGGGGTTTTGGTCCTCCGAGCCCGTTCGTCCGACTCCTTCGGAGAGGAGCATGAGGCGCTGGTGCGGGACCTCGTCGATCCTTTCACGGTGGCGCTGGAGACGGATTCGGTGATCGGCGCCGAGACGGGATTGAAAGAGGTCATGGAGCACATCAATCTGGTGGCGCCTGCCCAGGAAATGGCTCTCTGCCTCTCGATCGGATCACAAGCACTGGGTTCCATTCCACCAGCCCTCCCTCGCCGATCCGGCCCCCGGCGGCGGCGATCTCGTGTGCCAGGAATCTTGCAGGTCTCGGTCGGCTCCGAAGAGAGCTACCCGAAGCCCTGGATTGACTATCGGCACGGAAGAAGCCCGGGGAAGAGCACCAAGCCGCGGACGCGGAGCATATCCCTATCAAGATGAGGGAGCAAGTGGGAATTGGCCCTTGCGCCACGCATAGTTCGACGATCCTGAGCATCTTCCCAATTGTTCTTGACTAATCCCATGGGAATAATATAATTTTGCCGTCGCAGCCAATCAATATGTCGCCGAAGAGAGGCTGAAGCCTGTTGAACCTTCGCACCATGGCTGCAATCGAGCAATTTCTTTGTCTCATCTGACCGGTTGAATTCAAGGAACACTCGCCCACACAGTGAGACATCAACGAAGCATCTCCTCCTGCCCCGGTGCGCCGTTTCGGCCGTCACGACACCGCAACGCTCCGCGCCGGGGTGCCTTTTCCCCTGATCACGCCGGAAACTCAGGTCTATGAGAGTCAGTCCGCTGCTCAGTCTTTCGTCCTCTCTCGTGAGGGCGGCGAGAGGTTGCAGATGTTCTTGCGGCGAATCAGGCCGACTCGCAACGCGTTCCTTTCTCGAGCTGGAGAATGCCCGGGCGGGGCGTGGTAGAATCGGTAGGACTTCGGGTCTCACGGTTCTGCTGGAGCTGACGACCATGTCCCGCATCGCGCCCCTCTCAGACGCTGAAGCTGCCGCGGATCCCTCGGCCCAGGCGGCCCTGGAAGCGATCCGGTCGAACGGCGGCCGGGTCACCAACATGAAGCGCACGCTGGCGCGCCAGCCGGTCGCCCTCCGCGCGCTCTTGACCTGGTATGACCTCCGCGACGTGGTGCAGCCCTTCCTTGGCGAGCGGCTTACCATGCTTTTCGCCCACGCCATCTCGACCCGCACCGACTGCCTGGTCTGCTCGACGTTTTTCCGTCGCTTGCTGATCGACTCGGGCGAGAACCCGGATGCGTTGCGGCTTGACGACTGGGAACAGGCCGTCGTGGACTACGGCCGCCAGCTCGGGGCCGATCCCAATCGCGTTTCCGACGAGCTGTATTCCCGCCTGGCCACGCGGCTCGAGCCCGACCAGATTGTGGCTCTGACTGCCTTCGGCGGCCTCATGGTCGCAACGAACCTGTTCAACAACGCGCTCCGGGTCGATCTGGATGATTACCTTCAGCCTTACCGCAGGGAGATTCGATCGTGAGCGGACCGGATGCCGGTCAGAGCGGTCGGACCGCGCCGGAGCTGGCCGGACAGGTCGCCCTGATCACCGGTGCCGCACATGGACAGGGGCGTGCCGCGGCGCTGAGCCTGGCCCGTGAAGGAGTACACATCGCGGCCCTCGACGTGGCCCGGCCGCTCGAATATCCAGGCTATCCCATGGGCAGCTTGGCCGATCTCGACTCGCTGGCGACGGAGTGTCGGGCGCTCGGCGTGTACTGTCTGACGTTCGCGGCCGACGTCCGCGACGACCCGGCCGTCACCGCGGCCGTGCAGAGCACCGCCGACGCTTTGGACGCATCGACATTCTCTTCAATAACGCCGGGATCTGCGGCTACGGCCTGGCTCACGAGCTCACCGACGATGCCTGGAACACGATGCTCGACATCAACCTCACGGGGCCCTGGCGGGTGGGCCGCCGGGTGATCCCGCACATGATCGCGGCCCGCCGGGGGGTGATCATCAACAACTCCTCGGTGGCCGGCCTGCGGGGAATGGCCCGGTTGAGCCATTACGCCGCGTCGAAATGGGGCCTTGTCGGCCTGACCAAGTCGTGGGCGATCGAGCTGGCGGCTCACAACATCCGGGTTATCGCGCTCTGCCCGACGGGAGTCAACACGCCCATGAACGACGGCCTGGCCTTGCTCGAGGGCCAGACGCCCCGCCAGATCGCCGAGCGGTCGGCCGGCAACCTGCTCTCCATGCCCTGGATCGAGCCGGATGACGTTGCCGCAGCCGTCGTCTTCCTGGCCTCGTCCCACGCCCGGTCGATCACCGGCTCGACCTTCCTGCTCGATGCCGGCCTGCTTTCCCGCTGAGTAGACAACAGGAAATGTTATAGCATCTATAATATATATAATATGTGAACATTATATAGAATTTATCGCGTATGGAAGGGCGAGGTTCCAGCTGAGCCGATGCTGAGGTCTGGCCCGGCGGGAGACTCGCGCTCCTGTCGATGGACCCTCCCTGGCAGCCCGATGGACACGACCTCTTCGGGGATGGCACTGTTCGCCGCCGATCGGGCCGAACAGCTTCCGCACCCCGATCCGCAGCCGCTTCCCTGCTTGCGGGTCACGGCGTTCCAGGCGAGCCTGGTCAGGTATCCGGCGGCCGCCAGGACGATGCCAAGCGCTGCGAGGTCTTGCCAGCCGAATTCCATGAGCGGCTCCCCTTCAGATTCCTATCCAGCTCCCGACCTGATAGGTGACCAGCGCGCCGAGATAGGCGAGCACCGTCATGTAACAAAACGTGAAGGCCGGCCAGGTCCAGCTTCCGGTCTCGCGGCCGATGACGGCCAGGGTCGAGACGCACTGGGCACAGAGCGCGAAAAAAACCATGATCGACAGGGCGACGGGAATGCTGAACAACGGGCGGCCCGAGTCGGGCCAGGTGGCCGACTGGAGCGCTGCGCCCAGCCGTTGAGAACCTTCCGGCTCGTCCACCTCCTTGCCGACATCGAAGATGACCCCCAGCGTAGCGACCACGACTTCGCGCGCGGGAAACGAGGCGATGACGCCGCTGCCGATCCGCCAGTCCCAGCCCAGCGGTTTGACCGCCGGCTCGATCAATCGGCCCACGCGGCCCAGCAGGCTCTGCCGCTTCTGCGCTCCCTCCATGCGGTTGGCAACGTCGGCCAGGCCGGTGCTCGCGGCCTGTTCCTTGACCGCGTCGCCCGCGGCCCGGGCGTCGTCCCGCTCGCGTTCCAGACGGTTGCGTGCGGCTGTCAGAGGCGCGAGCTCGCTGGGCGAGATCCGCGGGTAATAGAGCGCCCCCCACATCACGATCGAGACGGCGAAGATGATCGTGCCCGCGTTGTGCAGGAAATCCCAGCCGCGGTCGAACATCCGGTGCAGAACCACGCGCGGCGACGGCCACTTGTAAACGGGCATTTCCATCAGGAACGGCGGGGTCGCGCCGCGGAGCAGAGTCCGCTTCAGCAGCAGGGCTACCGCGGCCCCGATCACAATTCCCAGGGCGTACATCGCGAAGAGGATCAGACCCTGGAGCCCGATCAGCCCCCCCGCAAACTGCCGCTCGGGGATGAACGCCGCAATCATCAAAGTGTAAACCGGCAAACGGGCGCTACAGCTCATGAGCGGGGCGATCAGGATCGTCGTCAAGCGGTCGCGCCGGTTCTCGATGACCCGCGTGGCCATCACCGCCGGGATCGCACAGGCAAATGACGATAGCAGGGGTATGAATGACTTCCCGCTCAGCCCGACCCGGACCATCAGCCGGTCCATCAGGTAGGCGGCCCGCGCCAGGTAGCCGCACTCTTCCAGGCTGGTCAGGATCAAGAAGAGAATGAAGATCTGGGGCAGAAAGATCACCACCGCGCCGATCCCGCCGAGAATCCCATCAACCAGAAGGCTGCGCAGGGGACCCTCCGGCAGGCTCGCCGCGATGTGGCCGGACAGCCACGAGATGGCCGCTTCGATTCCGGCCATGGGCAGCCTCGCCCAGGCGAACACGGCGCTGAACATGAACAGCATCACGACGGCGAGGATCACCATTCCCCAGAACTTGTGCGTCAGGACCGCATCCAGCCGGTCACCCCAGGTGTTGACGGGCTCGGCCGGATGTGCCACCACGCCCTCGACCACGCGAGAAACCCAGCCGTACCGCGCCATCGTCTCGACGGCCGGAACCGGGTAGCCGGCCTTGCCCAGCCGCTCGCGCGCGACACCTAGCTCCGTGCGGATCGCGGCCTGGTCGCCGTTGCTGGGAATCCGCTCCTCGATGTAACCCCCGGTGTCGAGCAAGAGCCGTTCGACCAGGTAGCGGGGCAAGCGACTCTGCGCGGCGTGCGCATCACTCTTGGCCAGGAACGACTCCAGCCGGTCGACCTCGTCGCGAAAAACCGGCGGAAATGGGCTCTCCGGGATCGCCCCGGGTCGCTGGCCCGCCGCGGCCAGAGCGTCCTTCAAGTCCCCAAGGCCCAGGCCGCGGTGCGCCTGGATCGGCACCACGGGAACGCCAAGCTGCCGGCTCAGCCGCTGGGCGTCGATCTGCAATCCATGGTCCTGGGCCACATCGACCATCGAGAGCGCGATCACCAGCGGCCGACCCAGCTCGAGCGCCTGGCTGACAAGGTAGAGGTTTCGTTCCAGGTTGTTCGCCGCGATCACGCAGAGCACGACGTCGGGCGCTGGTACATCCGCCAGCCGGCCCAGCAAGACATCGACCGCGACCATCTCGTCGGGCGACCGGGGCGCCAGGCTGTAGGTTCCGGGCAAATCGACAAGGACCCACCGCCGGCCAGCGTGGACCAGCTCGCCGAGCGTTTTTTCAACCGTCACGCCCGGATAATTGCCGACCCGCTGTTGCATGCCGCAGAGCGCACCGAACAACGTCGATTTGCCCGTGTTCGGGTTGCCGATCAGGGCAATCGTCCAGGTGCTGCGATCAGTGGCGGGCGGCATCATTGAACCGGAGGGAGTAGACGGGTCGGTTTGCCGCTCATCCTGACCGATCGAGACAGTCAAGACGCCACGGCACTCACGCGGACCATTACATGCGCGCAGTCATCCATGCGAAATCCGAGCCGCTGACCCTGAAGGCGGATGATGCATGGGCTTCCTGGCCGGATCATCTGGACCCGGGCACCATCGTAGAGTCCCATCTCCCGCAGGCGATGGACCATATCGCAAGCGCCCAAAACTTCTCCGACGCACCCCCCCTGGCCTGCGCGGAGCCGACCAAGGGGAATGAGATCGACCTGAGTTTCCTTCACCTTTGCCTGACCTGATGCCTTCATGCGTGGGGCTCACACACTTCCGAGGGTCTGTTGCTCTTGGGACAGCGCTACTATGCAAGATTGTATCGGCCTGAGATTCAGTTCAACGTTTTTGAGACTGAATCTCAATAGCAATTATAGAGCAAGCCGGGTGACTGATCAATCACTTTTCTGGAAGATTCGCCCTTCGACTCAAGACACAGGCGGGCGAAACGTTACCCTTTCTCGTTCAATCCTCGACCCACGACAATATCAAGCTCAAGTCGCCCCCCGCCACCGGGAGCGTCATCTTGTGCTTTGACATATCATCGCGCCGGTGCCGGGCCACAAACGCCGGGATCGCACGCAGGCACCCTTCCATCAGTACCAGTTCCCAGGCCAGCGGGGGGCGCATACTCAGGCCTCGCTCTTTGCGAAAGATCGACGGGTACGCCTCCGGTCCTGCCACCTCCCAGCCGAGTCTCCTGCTGGCGTCCAGGTCGGCGACGGGGACACCCGTCTCGTCATCGAACGTCACCGTCAACGCCACCGTCTCTCGTGAGGTCTCCTCGTCCGACATCTCACGCGTCCACAGCTTCTCCAGCGTCTTCAAGTCGTCGTAGAGGGCCACACCGAACGTCAGCCCCGACTGCCCCATCACCACGGCGTACCACGGGCCACTCTCGAACCGGTCGCACTCGACTTTGATCGCCGTCTCGTACCCCAGCTTCCGCCAGGGGGCTCTCCGGTAGAACCCAGCCGCCGCTCGGTAGAAATCGGCCACCTGCTCGGGCCTGATCCCCGGCATCTCCAGGAGGCCGGGAGGGGCGTCACCGGCGATGTGCCGGGCCATATCCCTGAACACAACGTCCAACTGGTCCAGTTCCTCGGTCGGCACGACGGTGATCCCGATCTCCTCGAGGTGAGGCTTCAGCTCGTCCCACCGCTCGTCAGGACGCACCTGCAACTCGGTGGGGCGATGTGGTTCGCCCGCTGCTGGCTTCCTTACGGCCCTGGCCAGAACATCCCACAGCAGGTCGGAGGACAGCGGCTCCCAGGTGATCTCATGGGCCAGGACCAGGTCGTCGCTCCGGCTGGTGATCAGCACGACCCACGGCCGTGCGGGTTCGCCTCCGATCGTGATCCAATTGGGTGTCGGGCGGAAATCCGCCTGCCAGACATCAAAGACTTGCGAGAGATGTTGCAACTGTTTCTTGACCGGAGGGGTTGGGCCTTGTGAATCGGGGGCTGGGTCCTTCGGCCTCTTCGTTCCTTGTTCCGTCGCTTTCAGCCACGCGGTCGCTCCCGGTGTCTCCTTCCATCCGCTCAGGGCGCTGACCGCGTAGAGGATCGCCTCGTTCCGATCGCCTGGGCTGTAATAACCGGGTCGCTCCAGCGGTAAGGGCTTCTGGCCCAACAGGTAGGCCGGGACGTGCTTGTTCGCCTCCTTCGCCAATTTGAGCAGCTTTCGGGTCTCGGTCGTATCCCCGTTCTGCCGGAAGGCTACCAAGGCCTTGGTGTAAGCCCAGGTTGCCGAATCCTCATCGTATTGCTTCAGAAGCCGGACCAATTCCTCGTGCGAGCCCTCGGCCAGTAGCCACCCGGCCAGGGTGTCTCGTACTCCTTGGTTGTCGTTGGGATTGAGACGCAGCATGTCCTGGAGATGACCGATCGCTTCGTGCCGCCGCCCCACCGTCCAGAGGAGGCTCGCCAGTCCCTCACGGGCACGCATGTAGGGGCGGGTCTCGATCAGGCCCCAGAAGTGCCCCACGTGCTCCTGAAACGCTTTCGGCCCCAGCGCCCGCTCGCCAGCGGCGACCCCCTTCTCGAAGAGTTCCAGGGCTTCCTTGCGGCGTTTGGTTTGCTCGGCGAGCAGGACGTAGGCATCGGCGCAGTCGGGGGAGAGTTCGAGGGCCTTTTTGGCGAGTTCGGCCCGCTCCATGGGGTCGTGGGACTCGAACGCCTTGTACATGAGGTCCTGAGCCTTGCTCAACGGTGTCTCTTCACGGGAGCCGACCAGCCCACCCAAGAGACCCCGCATGACCCCTTCCATGGCACGCCGGTCGGGGAGTTCGTGAACCGGTTCCTCCATCGGGATCGGCTCGGTTGATCGCTTGAGGATTCGTTTGGGAAGTTTGCGTTTTTTCTTCGCCATCGCTCCGCACCCCTGGCAGGTTTTCGTTGTGGCATGGGC